>JANZQE010000172.1:0-3255 GCA_038040705.1 Clostridium sp.
TCTCAAATAAAAATATATTAAGGATTAGATAAATTATAGTGTGGTCCTGATACAATGGTGGCACAAAATTGTTCTTTATAAATAATAGTAAATTGATACATTGGTAAACCAAACAGCAATAGTTTGTACAACCTCTAAAAGATTTACCATACCTTAACAACTGGGCAGAGCAAGAGAGAATTTAACAGCAAATATTGGGTGAATGGATAAAATGGCAACCAAGCAGTAAAAGGTTTGAACAACCATCAAAAATTCCCCAGTCACGTGGTCCTTGTAAATAACAAGACACGAAAAAGAAAATAATCATAGACACAACATCTGCCAAGACATGCAAGATTGACTATATTTTAACTTTAAGTACAATCTAATACTGTTGTTGATGTTGTAGGAAGATGGCAGCCACAAAGCAACAGAGGAAACGGTGGATGACATTGTGAATATTACATGTATGTAAGGCAATTAATTAAGAATATAATTTAATGTAAAAAAAGATAGATGGCAGCACCAGCGTCAGATTGAGACCAGATACAATCAGGTACACTTAACTGAACATATAGATGGCAGCACTAAACAGGTAGAGTTATGCCAAATATGTTGTAAATATAGAGGGCAGCAGCATAAATTGTAATATATATAAGGTAGAGCTATGCCAATTATGTTGTAAGTATAGAGGGCAGCAGCATAAAATGTAATATATATAGGGTTACAATATGTAACATAATGTAATGTAACATAACTAAGATTATGAATATTAAATTTGATGCATGTATTAGTTAAAATGAAAATGGTCGGATAAAGAGGTATAAACAAACTGTAAGTTTGCATGGACCCCTAGTAAAGACCACTGAAAACTGTATATACTTTAATCAACTATCAATTAACAAACCAGTACATATTTATAAATCTGCATGTACCTCTGCAAACACCAACACAATAAATGTAAGGATATGGCACAATAATTAGCAAACACATATAGTGTACAATGACATGATGATACACGTTAGCTACATTGTCGCACTAAGTATTGTATATAAACGCGACTACACACTAGACTAGGACACATTGGGTACCCACAAACAGGGATAGACAAATGTATACTAACTGTATACATGTATTTTTTCTTTTCATTTTTTTAACAACAATTTTAGTTTTAATTTTAATTTTTTTTTTTTAGTCCTGATATCTTATAATTAATCTTTAACTTGAAGGTGATTGATATAATGGTATAACCAAACATCTGGTTTGTAACACCTATGAAAGATCACTATTAGTAGAGACTAAATGTACATAAAAAATTCTTTTTTTCATTTTAAAATAAAAAATTAATGTAAACTCGGCTTGCATCTCTGACATCTGAGCAAGCGATAAAATGTTTCAATTAAAACACATTAAGGATAACAAAGAAGCGAGTCCAATCCATAACAACTTGCCCACATACTACAGCTCCAGTATGAGGTTTAGGACACTCGCACATTTCACCGAAAACAAAACACTTAAGGAAAGCCCAAAAACACCAAGCACATGCACAACCTATGACAGAGGATAGTATAAAAATAATGAGCTTTAATGTAAAAGGGATTAAAAATCCGGACAAAAGATTAATACTTTTTGACTGGTGTAAAGACCAAAACATAGATATATGTCTAATGCAGGAAACACATTCTGACATTAGTACTGAATTAGCCTGGAGCCGAAACTGGGGGGCCCTATAAGGTTCTCTCATGGAAGCACAGGGGCTAGAGGGGTTGCAATATTGATTAAAAATAACCAAAATCACCAAATACTAGACGTGAAGACAGACACAAATGGGAGAATACTGATAATTGAGATAAAGATCGATGATACAAAATATGTTATAGCAAACATATACGCCCCAAATAAAGATAGTCCAGAATTTTTTATGGAGGTCTGTGACTTGTTAAGTCACTTTGAAAATAACAATGTAATTTTGGGAGGAGATTTTAATTTGGTACTCAATGTAAAGCTTGATAAAAGGGGAGGTAGACCAACAACGCATGAAAAATGTAGACAATATGTGGTTAATATGATGGAAGAACTAGATTTACACGATGTATGGAGAAGGGAACACCCACAAAAATTCGGATATACATGGCGGTCTTATACCCCACCATACATTTATTGCAGATTAGATTTCTTTTTGATTTCATTTAATCTTGTCGGCACAAGTAGTAAAAATAATATAATAGCAGGACTGAGATCTGATCACAATGCAGTCATCATGCCATTAAACTTAAGTAAACAAAACAGAGGACCAGGATTTTGGAAGCTAAATTGTATTCTACTACAGGATCAGAAATATATAGACTACATAAAGAAATGCATCAACGACTGTATAATAGATAATCAAGGAACAGAAGACGGTTTAATGTGGGAAACAATAAAATGTAGAATTAGAGGGGCTAGCATAAAATACAGTGCCACTAGAAAGAAAATCAAAAATAATGAAACCAAAAACTTAGAGCAGGAATTGAATGATTTAAAGTTAGAAATAGTAAATAGTAGTACCCCAGAGACAATCAATGTGAGGATAAACGAAATAAACAGTACATTGAACGCATATAGACAAGAAATAACTATGGGTAATATAATACGTTCAAAAACACAATATTACGAACTAGGGGAGAAAAGTACTAAATACTTTCATTCTTTAGAAAAGAAAAATCAAAACAATAAACATATAAAAGTATTAATAGATGACAATGATACACACATTACTAACCCTGCAGATATATTAAATGAGGAGGTCAGATTCTATAAAGATCTATACACGAGTAAGACAACAAAACAATCGGTGGAAATGGTAGAAACCTTTAATACATTCTTCACACATAATAATGATGATCCATTAACAGTGGAAGACATTGATCTCAGCTTCGCTGAAGACACATTATTAGAGATAATCAATAGCTTTGCCGTAAGCAAATCACCAGGGAGTGATGGGCTGCCCATTGAATTCTATAAATGTTTTTGGAATACAATCAAAGTACCACTAATAGCCAGTTACAATGATATAATAAACAAAAAAGAACTTAGTATTACTCAGAAACAAGGTGTTATATCCTTAATTCCCAAGAAAGATAAAGACCCAAAAAAACTTAAAAATTGGCGGCCCATCACTCTACTAAATACTGATTACAAAATACTTACCAAACATATTGCATGGTATTTAAAACATTATCTTAATGATATGATACACACTAACCAAAAAGGATTTCTACCTGGACGATATATAGG
>JANZQE010000173.1:0-3367 GCA_038040705.1 Clostridium sp.
AACTAAATCTAACTATACTTCAACAGAACAGGTGCTTAGAGCGTTAATATCCCTTAAGGAATATAAAACTCCTGGAAAATATGATTTTTATTCAAGTGATATTAACGCTAAAGAGCTGCCGGTTTTTGGAGTAGCATCAAACGTTTATACTAAGGTAATTCCAGTTTTAGTAATATTATTTATGGCTATTGGGATATTTTATTTCAAAAAGAATAAGAGTAAGAAATAGTATATATTAAGGAAGTTTGCAATGTCTTATTAAAAAGAGAGTGGTTGAGATGAAAAAGAAAATATTACTTGTAGCTACAGTCATATTAATAAGTGTAGGAATATTAAGTATTTAAAAGGTTGTTCAAGAGAAGTACCTTAATAAAAAAAATGCTTCAATTCAGAAGGATATATCCACAAACACCCCTGAACTTGAAAAACAACCTAATTTCATGATTAAAGATGATATCTCTTCTAAAACTATTTTATCATTGCATTTAAACACGGTGAATAGAACAGTAGGTGAGATTACACTCCAAGAATTAGATAATAATGGTATTAATTACAAACCATCGGGGAGAGGTAAAGTACTTTATTTTACAATGATTAATGACCTTAAAGCTAGGGATAACGGTCCTTTAAGTGGTTGGTGTTATTACGTAAATGGAGTTAAGCCCGGCGTAAGCTGCGGAGCTTATAAACTAAAGTCTGGTGACGTTGTAGAGTGGAAGTATTTAGAGGATGGCGTTAATAATTAGACATATTTTCAGGTGCAATTAAATTTATATTTAGAATTTTCAAAAAACACTGTAACTTATCACTAAAATATCTTATAATGCTATTATGAGTAGCAAATTATGGGAATGGGGTGAAAAAATGTTACAGTGTCCTTTTTTAACAACTACTGAAGAAGAAGTTGACTGTTTTAAGGGATGTTCACTATACAAGTGGGCAGATAACGGTGGGAATTGTCCGTTTCTTGAGTTAAAAGTTTTTAAACCACTAATTATTAAGAACCATTCAGATTATGATTTATTTAGTGAGGATAAGAGCTCACCATTAAGGTTGTTGTATAAAGATACCTATTCATAGAGGTATTTTACTCACTTGTGTATAATATGTAATAATTGGATATAATTCAAATTGAAATAAATAAAAATAAAGGAAGTGAATTAAATGGAAAGAACTTTAGTTTTAATTAAACCTGATGGAGTTAACCGTGGTCTTGTCGGGAGAATTATCAATCAATATGAGGAGAAATCTCTGGAAATTGTAGCCTTAAAAATGATGATGGCTACAAAAGAAAGCGCTGAAAAACATTACAGTGAACATGCTACAAAGAATTTTTTTGAAGAGCTAATAAGTTATATTACCGAAGGTAAGATTTGTGCAATTATATTAATGGGTGAAAAAGCTGTGGATGTAGTAAGAAAAATAAATGGAGATAAAGACCCTACAAAGGCAGAAATTGGAAGCATTAGGGGCAAATTTACTTTAGATAAAACTCAGAATTTAGTTCATGCATCTGATAGTTCTGAAAGTGCAGAACGTGAAATTACAATTTGGTTTCCAGAGCTTACTGGTGGTAAAGATGAGAGAACTGTGGATTTATTTGCAAGTGCTCCTGGACCATTAGTAAACGTATAATTTAAGTTCCATAAAAAAAACTAACCAAAAATTTTGGCTAGTTTTTTTGATTAGTGCGAACCACAATTTCCAGAGCATCCACCGCAGGATTTATCATCGCTTTTAGAACAATTTGGTTTGCTGTTCTCCGGTAACTTTGTTTTGAGCCAAAATCTAGAATCCGCGAAGTCTATTGTAAGTTCAGCAATATTATCCAAAAGAGTTCCATCATATAGTATTTGCAAATCACCAATAGTATTTTTAATGTCTCCTGTTTTATAATTGTCTAAGATAATGTCTACTTTCGCAGTTTTGCAACAACCACTGGCGTACACAAATCTAGCGCTATCATAAACTTCGTCCTGTTTAATCATTTTCATAAGCTCTTCATGAGCAGCCTTAGATAGTTTTATTTTTAAAGTTTGCTCCATAATTCCTCCTAATATTATTCTAGATAATATTTATATTCTTATTAATAAACCACTATTATTCTTCCAAGGTTTCAGAATAATGATTTAATAAACTTTGTTTTAAATTCCATAGATTCCATGAAAGATCCACATAATATGCATGAGGATTTTGCAGTCTCAAAACTTCTGGCCATAATTTGGAAACTTCTTTTGCGGAAAATGCTTTTATTTCCATAACTGAAGGGGATTTATAAATAGGTTTTCCATTTTCAAATATTTTAGCCTGCAGATCTTTTACATAGTAATTTTTTAGTCGTGTTTTTTTCCAGGTAAAGTTTGGATTAAATATTTCAAGGGGTCTACTATCATCAATTACCTCATCATGTAATGTAATTAAATCAGCGATGGCTTTATGTGATGATTTATCAAAAATCCGATATATTTTTTTGAATGCGGGATTGGTTATTTTTTCTTCATTCTCACTAATTTTAATTTTTGGTATTATAGTTGAATCGTTTTCAACAGCGACTAGCTTATAAACGCCGCCAAATACGGGCTCTGACCTTGCAGTAATAAGTCTCTCACCTACGCCAAAATTATCAATTTGTGCCCCGTTTTCCAATACACTCTTTATTATATGTTCATCAAGTGAGTTAGAAATTGTAATTTTTACATCTTCATATCCAGCTTCATCAAGAATTAGTCTTACTTTTTTAGTTAAGTAAGTAATATCACCACTATCTATTCGGATACCTTTGGGTCTTTTGCCCATTGGCTTAAGTACTTCATCAAATACTTTTATGGCATTTAACACACCAGAACGTAATACGTTATATGTATCTATAAGTAGTAAGCAATTATCAGGGTAAGTTTTAGCCCAAGATTCGAAGGCTTCGTATTCGCTATCAAAAAGTTGTACCCAGCTATGAGCCATAGTACCAATAGCAGGAATATCAAACATTTCTTCAGCTATGGTACAGGCAGTACCAAAACAACCACCAATAACAGCGGCGCGAGCACCATATATAGCGCCATCATAGCCTTGAGCACGCCTTGACCCAAATTCTAAAACTGGTCTACCTAGGGCTGCTTTACATATTCTACTTGCTTTAGTTGCTATTAAGGTTTGGTGATTTATTGTGAGAAGGACCATAGTCTCAACAAATTGAGCTTGCATAACGGGACCTTTAACCATAACTAGCGGTTCACCAGGAAAAACGGGATAACCTTCTGGTATTGCCCATACATCACAACAAAATTTGAAATTCTCTAGGTATTCTATAAAGTTTTCTGAAAAAACATCTTTTCCTCTTAAATAGGATAAATCATCTTCAGAAAAACTT
>JANZQE010000174.1:0-3975 GCA_038040705.1 Clostridium sp.
GCTCAAAGTATAGCTCAAAACTTTGTATCACAAAAGCAAGATTTAATATTCGCAGTGGCAACACCTACTGCTCAAGCAGCGTTTAATGCAACAAAGGATATTCCAATACTTATAACTGCGGTAACAGACCCAGTTAATGCAGGTCTTGCGAAATCCCTTGAAAATTCTGGTACTAATGTAACAGGGACTTCCGACAATGTTTCAATAGAGAAACAGTTTGAGCTGTTAAAAAAATTAATACCCAGTGCCAAAAGAGTAGGAATTCTTTACAACACAAGTGAAAGTAACTCAGAAGTCCAGGTTAACAATGCAAAGAAAGTAGCTGAAAACTTTGGGCTAGAAATTGTAACGGCTGGGATAACAAATGTAAATGAAGTGCAGCAATCCTTAAGTTCAATAATCGGAAAAATAGATGTACTATATATCCCTACAGACAATGTATTAGCATCAGCTATGCCTGTTATAGCAAATGCATGCTTTAAGAAAAACCTCCCTATAATTGGTGCCGAAAAAGCAATCGTAGTCCAAGGGGCACTTGCGACTATTGGTATCGATTATAGTAAACTAGGATTTCAAACAGGACTTATGGCAGTAGATATAATTGAAGGTAAGAATCCGAGTGAGCTTCCTATTACAATGTTAAAAGATATGCAACTGTTTATTAATGAAGATGCAGCAAAGAAATTAAACATAAAAATCCCACAAGACTTAGCTACTAAAGCTGAAAAAATAACAGGCGGAGTCAACTGATGGATATACTAATGAACGTGATTGAGCAAGGGTTAATATTCTCCATAGCAGCTTTTGGAATATATATAACCTATAGAATATTAGATTTCCCAGATCTATCAGTAGATGGTACCTTCCCTTTAGGCGCCGCAATAACTGGACTTTGCCTATTAAAAGGAATAAATCCCTTTGCAGCATGCATTTTATCTTTTGGCGCAGGATGTTTGGGTGGCATTGTAACAGGATTTCTTCATGTTAAACTAAAAATAACAAACCTTTTATCAGGTATTTTAGTTATGATAGCACTTTATTCTATAAATTTAAGAATAATGGGAAAGTCTAATATTCCTTTATTTGATAAACAGACTATATTTTCTAATAACATAGATATTTTAATAATTTTATTTGTATTTATGATTATAGTAAAGATAGGTTTAGACCTATTTTTAAAAACTAAACTGGGGTTTGTTTTAAAGGCTGTGGGAGATAATCCTCAGCTAGTAGCATCCCTTAGTATAAATCCAGATAGTATAAAATTAATTGGTCTTGCAGTTTCAAATGGACTCGTAGCTCTATCTGGTTCAATGATGGCTCAATACCAAGGGTTTTCTGATGTTGGAATGGGAACTGGGACTGTAGTAATGGGACTTGCTGCTGTTATAATAGGAGAATCTGTATTTGGCAGAATTAGAGTGTTAAAACCAACTACAACAGCGTTACTTGGCTCAATGATATATAAGGGGTCCATAGCAATAGCATTAATGTTTGGACTCCCATCCACAGATTTAAAATTAGTAACCGCTCTAATTGTAGTTTTAGCTTTATCTTTAAACGGTAAAAAATTAAGTTTTAAAGTAAAGAAATCTAAAGTTGGAGGTGAGTCTATTGTTAAAAATACAGAAGCTGCATAAAGTATTTAATAAAAATACTATAAATGAGAATGTATTATATGATAATTTATCTTTGAACATAAATAAAGGCGACTTCATTACCATAATAGGGAGTAATGGAGCTGGAAAATCTACTCTTCTTAACTTGATATGTGGTACTCTAAATGCAGATGAAGGCTCAATTATTTTAGATGGAAAAGAAATAAGTAAACTGCCAGAATACAAAAGAACAAAGCATATAGGAAGAGTTTTTCAAGATCCTTCAAAGGGCGTTTCTCCAAACATGACAATACTAGAAAATATGTCTATGGCTTATAATAAAGGACATAGGTATGGCCTACGGCTATGCGTAAATAAAAGAAATTTACAGATGTTTAATGAAATTCTATCTGAAGTTAACCTAGGGCTTGAAGATAAACTTCATACTAATGCAGGGCTTTTATCAGGTGGACAAAGGCAAGCTTTATCATTAATGATGGCAGTAATGTGCAAACCGAAGCTTCTTCTTTTAGATGAACACATAGCAGCTTTGGATCCTAAAACCTCCCAGCGGATAATAGAAATTACTGGCAAAGTGGTTAAGGACAATAAAATAACTACACTTATGGTAACTCACAATTTAACTCATGCAATAAACTTAGGTAATAGACTATTTATGATGCATGGTGGAAAAATAGTTATGGATGTTTCAGGAGATGAAAAACAAAAATTAAGCATAGATAAACTTTTAAAAGCCTTTGAAAAAGTTCAAGGAAATGAAGATGGCTTAAGTGACAGAGTTTTATTCTCTTAAATATCGAAATTTCATATACTTAGCAAGTAGGATTTGTCCACGAACGTTTCCAACTTCTAAAGGTGGCCTGTGCTATCCTGTTTTAACCTCGCCCAAAGTAAAAGCGGACGAAATACGGACAAAACAAAGAAAAGAGCACTTAGGAATATTTTTCCTAAGTGCTCTTAATCTTTAAACAATTGGTGCCGGAGGCGGGAATCGAACCCGCACGGTATTGCTACCACTGGATTTTGAGTCCAGCGCGTCTGCCAGTTCCACCACTTCGGCATGTCTGACAAAATTTATTTTACCATATATTAATAATTAATGCAATAGATATAGTATATTTCGTATATAAAGTTTGTTCTCAAAAAATTTGCTAGTTTTTAGCGCATATCATTGTTATATCACAACATAAACTGTTATAATTGTTTAGTGATAAGGCAAAACTAAAGTAAAAGTAGAATTGCTAACATAGTGAATATAATCAATTTTGAAGTTGAAATTATTATTGATAAAATATATTAAGTGTAAAACTAGTAGAAAGAAGGGATTTACAATGTCTAAGAAAAGACTGTTAATTTTAGATGGGCATAGTCTTATGTATAGAGCTTTTTATGCATTACCAGCCCTAACAAATTCAGATGGAATATATACTAATGCGGTTTATGGTTTTACAGGTATGCTATTAAAAATGAAAGAAGAGTTTGTGCCAGATTATATCGTTACAACTTTTGATAGGAAGGCACCTACTTTTCGTCATGAAGAGTATAAGGACTATAAGGCGGGCCGAAAGAAAATGCCTGATGAGATGAAAGGACAGTTTTCAATAGTTCGCGATCTTTTAGAGAAAATGGCTATAGATATTTTTGAATTAGATGGATATGAAGCTGATGATTTAATAGGAACGTTATCTGTATTTGCAGAAGAACAAGGACTTGAAGTGTTTATAGTAACAGGAGATAGAGATGCACTTCAGCTTGCAACAGATAATGTTAAAATTGTAATAAACAAAAAAGGAATGTCTGAAAAAGAAATTTATGATAGAAAGCGTATGATAGAGGACTACGGAGTAACTCCTACGGAATTTATTGATGTAAAGGGGCTAATGGGGGACGCTTCGGATAATATACCAGGTGTACCAGGAATTGGTGAGAAAACTGCTTATAAGCTTATTAAAGAGTATAAGAGTATAGAAAATGTTCTAATGAATATTGATAAGCTTAGTGGTAAGAAACTTATAGAAAATTTAACAACTTATAGTGAACAGGCTATTTTCAGTAAGAAATTAGCTACTATTATTACTTGCGTGCCTATGGAAATGGATTTAGAATCAATTAAATCAAAAGATAAATACGATGTTCGTGCTGTAAAAGATTTATTCTACAAATTACAATTTAAATCTCTAATAGCTAAAATACCAGATGATGAGGATTCAATTGAAGAAGTGTTTTCTGCGGAATTTACAGTGGTGGATAAACTACAAGCGCTGCTAGAACTTGTGGATAAAATTAAAGATACAGTTTATATAATTTTTGATATTAAAGACGCCAATGTGTTTTCTAAAATTAGCGTAAACAACAT
>JANZQE010000175.1:0-5713 GCA_038040705.1 Clostridium sp.
AAAAGGTTTTATGACCCCCTTGCTGTCATAAACAATTTCCTTAGAAAAAGCATTGTATTTATCTATTTCATGGAATGCTCCTGAATTATTTGGATTAAAGTATAAAACATCACAACCCAAAGTTGATAGCAGTATCAAATAAAACACTTCAGTTTTTGAAATCTCTCCATAAAACACTATTTTGGGATTATTACCACTATAATCAAATGTCTCAAACAAGTCCGCAGAATAAATATTAATCCAGTAAATTATATAATTTATAATACCTTTTACATCATCCCTTTGGACTCCATCATTACTCTTAATATAATACTCCGTGAGACCCTTTAAATTATTTTTAATTTGCTTTAGCAAAATTTTATTTGATAAATTGGGGAAAAGTTCATCATCGCTTATTGAATTTATTATTGCTGAAATATCCATAATTTCCATTTGCAAAGTTTTCGCCCAAATAGCATTTAACTTATCCTGCAAACTTATGCTAATATCCTTATCTAACCCTTCATGGAATCTTTTATAACAGGGTCCTATTTTCTTAAGTTCATTATCTAATTTATATAGATTTTCATAGTAGTCGTCCTCATCACTTTTTATACCTATAAATCTATAAAAGTAACAAGGAATAAACACAACATTAGAATTATATTGGAATTTATCTCTTTTACAAACCTGTATTTTTAAACTGCTAATAATGTCTTCATTAATATCTAAATTAACACTGTGAATCTCTAAATTATTCAAACCCTGTTTTTCCATATTCACCTTACCTCTTCAAATTGTTTTTATTGTAAATATAGTTTTTTCTCAAACATAAGTATACCATATTAATCACATGTTTTTCATTATATTATAGTGAAAAATATCCATTTTATAATAGAGATATCTTATTGTTAGAATAGTACAACTTTATTTTCCATTTACTTTTTTCTCTAAAAGCATATTTTTATTCACGTAAATGGTGTAATATAGATACGATAGTTGATTTTATATTTACTAAATAAAAATTTTACATATATTCTAATGATAGATATAATTTCGTTCTATAATTATCAATACAAGTACAAGGAGGTTTATTATGGGACTTTTAACTTTCAAAAAAGGCATTCATCCTAATGATAGAAAAGACTTAAGTATGCACAAAGCAATCCAAGATTTGCTTCCAAAGGGCAACTTAGTATTTCCTATGGCACAACATATAGGAGCACCTTGCGACCCTTTAGTAAAAAAAGGTGACAGAGTACTAGTCGGACAAAAAATTGGTGAATCTAAGGCCTTTGTATCCGCACCAATTTATTCAAGTGTATCTGGAACTGTTAAAGAAGTTGCACAAAGATTACATACTAATGGAACCATGGTAATGTGCGTTATTGTCGAAAATGATAACACATACGAAGAAGTACTTACCAATGTTCCTAACCCCGATTATGAAAAGCTATCTAAAAATGAACTAGTAGCTATCATTAAAAATGCCGGCATCGTTGGCATGGGGGGAGCAGGTTTTCCTACACATATTAAGCTCACTCCTCCTGAGGGAAAAGAAATCGACAGTATTATAATAAATGCTGCAGAGTGTGAGCCTTATTTAACCTGTGATTACAGAATGCTACTAGAAAAAACTAATGAAATCGCAGAGGGCTTAAAAATTGTTCTTCAAATGTTTCCTTCTGTAAAAGGGTATATTGCAATAGAAAATAATAAACCTGATGCAATTGCCGCTATGGAAAAAGCTACAAAAGGTATGGACAATGTACAAGTTACTACAATGGTTACAAAATATCCTCAAGGCGCAGAAAAACAATTGATTTATGCAATTACTGGTAGAGAGTTACCTTCTGGTAAGCTTCCTGCGGATGTTTCATGCATAGTTCAAAATGTTGATACTGTATATGAGATATATAACGCTGTAGTAAACGGTAAACCACTTACAGAGCGAGTTTTAACTGTAACTGGAGAAGCAATTAAAGAGCCACTGAATTTAAGAGTAAAATTTGGAACTTCTATAAGCGAAGTTATCGAAGCTGCTGGTGGATTCAAAGAGGATCCTGTTAAAGTTATTTCAGGTGGACCTATGATGGGAATGGCACTAAGTTCTTTAGATATTCCTGTAATAAAAGGAACCTCTGGTATCCTTTGTTTAACAAAAGATCAAGCTAAACTAGAAGAAGAATCTAGTTGCATAAGATGCGGTAAATGCATGAGTGTTTGCCCAATGTTTTTAAATCCTACAAAACTTAGCTCTTTAGTTTTAAGAGGCGATTACGAAAATTTTGAAAAGCTACATGGTATGGATTGTATTGAGTGTGCTTGTTGCTCTTTTGCATGCCCAGCAAAACGTCATTTAACTCAAACTTGCCGTGAAGGCAAAAGAACAATAAATATCAATAGAAGAAAAAAATAGATAGAGGTGACTTATATGTATACAGTATCTTCATCCCCACACATTAAATCAAATGACTCTGTGCAGGGTATAATGAGAGACGTAATAATAGCATTATTACCTGCTACCTTTGCCGGGATATACTTTTTTGGAATGCAAGCATTCTTAGTTACATTAGTATCTGTACTATCATGTATCGCAGCAGAAGCTTTATGGCAAAAACTTACTCACAGAAAAATCACAATTGGAGACCTTAGTGCTGTTGTTACTGGTTTGTTAATTGCTTTTAACCTGCCAGCTGCTGTTCCACTTTGGCTTCCTGCTGTCGGAGGATTTTTTGCAATAATTGTTGTAAAACAATTTTTCGGTGGAATAGGACAAAATATAATGAATCCAGCATTGGCTGCTAGAGCATTTTTACTTACATCTTGGCCAGTACACATGACTAATTTCACTGTTGATGGTGTTTCAACTGCTACAGCGCTTGGAATACTTAAAGAAGGTGGAGGAAATTTGCCTAGCCTAACGAACCTTTTTATTGGTAATGTAGGTGGTTGTATTGGTGAAACTTCTGTAATTGCATTACTAATTGGTGCGGCATATTTACTATACAAAAAAATAATAAGCTGGCATATACCAGTAACATATATCGGTTCAGTGTTCATTTTAACTTTCATATTTGGTAGAAATGGCTTAATGACCGGAAATGCATTATATGAAATTCTTGCTGGAGGACTTATTCTCGGTGCTTTCTTTATGGCAACTGATTATACAACTTCACCAATGGCAAAAAAAGGACAACTTATATTCGGTGTTGGATGCGGAGTTTTAACTGCCATAATACGTATATATGGCGGCTACGCTGAAGGAGTATCTTATTCAATACTTATAATGAGTTTATTCGTTCCATTTATTGATAAATTTACTGCTCTACGTATTTTTGGGGAGGTGAAATAATTGAAAGAAAATATTAAACTAGGTTTAATCTTACTTTTAATTACAGGATTTGCAGGACTTTTACTAGGTGGTTCCTACGAACTAACAAAGGGTCCTATAGCTGAAAAGGTCCTTGCTGACAAACAAGCTGCTATGAAAGAATTATTACCAAGCGCTGATAATTTTGACAAAGTAACCATTGAAGAAAATGAAAAGGTTTCTGAAGTAAATGTTGCACTTTCAAGTTCTGAAACCATCGGATATACTATTAAAGTGGCTCCAAAAGGATATGGTGGCGCAATAGAAACTATGGTTGGAATATCAACTGAGGGAAAAGTTACTGGCATTAAAATTTTATCCCACGTTGAAACCCCTGGTCTTGGTGCGAATGCTCCAAAACCTGAATTTTCAGATCAATATAAAACTAAATCTATAAAAGAAAAATTAGAAGTTGTAAAAATAGCTCCATCAAAAGAAAATCAAATACAAGCTCTTACAGGAGCCACTATTACGTCTAAAGCCGTAACACTTGGCGTTAACGATGCTATTGATTTCTATAACTCTTCGTTGAAAGGAGCTGAAAAATAATGAGCACATTTTCAGAAAGAATACGAAATGGTATAATAGACGAAAATCCAATATTTGTACAAGTTCTAGCTATGTGCCCTACTCTAGCTGTCACAAGTAGTGTGGTGGATGCTTTAGGTATGGGACTAGCGTCTACGGTGGTATTAATTGGCTCAAATGCAATTATATCATTAATAAGAAAATTAGTTCCGGATAAGATTCGTATACCAATATATATTACAATAATAGCTACTTTTGTTACAATAATTCAATTTTTATTGCAAGGTTTTGTTCCAGCACTATACAAGTCACTGGGGATATTTATTCCACTTATAGTTGTTAACTGTGTAATTCTTGGAAGAGCCGAATCCTATGCAGGTAAAAACAAAGTATTTCCTTCAATTTTTGACGCTATTGGAATGGGACTAGGTTTTACAATTGCCTTATCTGTTCTAGGTGCTGTTAGAGAATTACTTGGAGCTGGTTCAATACTTGGATTCAACGTATTTGGAAACTCATTTGAACCTGCTATAATGATGGTTTTAGCACCTGGTGCTTTTATAACCGTTGGTATTTTAATGGCTATATTAAATCAAAAAGCAATCAATGAAACAAATAAAGTTAATGATAAAATTGCACATTTTCACGAATTTGACCCTGAGACCGGTGCGTGCTCTGGTTGTGGAGCTTGTTCACACACTTGCAAAAAAAAAATTTTTAACATATTAAGAAAGGTGGATTAAAATGGAACTTTTTTCAATTTTTATAAGTGCATTTTTAGTAAATAACTACGTATTAGCTAAATTCCTTGGAATATGTTCTTTTCTTGGGGTTTCTAAAAAAACTGAAACTGCAAAAGGTATGGGACTAGCAGTAATATTTGTTATGCTCTTAGCCGCATTTATGACTTCAATAGTATACAAAATTTTAATTCTTTTAAATATAACCTATTTATCAACTTTAGCCTTTGTACTAGTTATTGCTTCACTTGTACAATTTGTTGAAATGGTTATTAAAAAGACTCAGCCAAGTCTACATAAAGCGCTTGGTATATTTCTTCCATTAATAACAACTAACTGTGCTGTTCTTGGTATGGCATTTATAAACATACTTGAGGAATACACACTAATAGAATCCATGGTTAATGCCCTTGGAGCATCGTTTGGATTTATGCTTGCTATTGTTCTTCTTTCTGGTTTAAGAGAAAGAATGGAAGATAATGATAATATGCCTTTAGCATTTAAAGGACTTCCTATTTCACTAGTTACAGCAGGACTCATGTCTATCGCCTTTTTAGGCTTTAGTGGTTTGGGAGGTCTTTAAATGGATATAAATAATTTAATTTACCCAGCATTAACCATCGGTGGTATGGGACTTATATTTGGTGTAGTCCTTGGCTATGCTAATAAAAAATTCCATGTTCCAGTTGATCCTAAAATACCACTAGTTAGAGCAGCACTTCCTAGCGCAAATTGCGGTGCCTGCGGATATGCTGGTTGTGATGCCTATGCTGCTGCTGTAGTTGAGGGCGGTGCACCTCTAAATGCTTGTACTCCTGGAGGAACTTCAACTGCAGATGCCATTGGAGAAATCCTTGGATTAGCAGTTGAAACTGCCAATCGTCAAGTTGCTTTTGTTAAATGTAAAGGAACTTGTAGTGTTGCAAAAGAAAAATATGAGTATGATGGAATTATGGATTGCCGTCAAGCAATTATTGCTCCTGGTGGTGGTCCTAAGGCTTGCTCAGATGGATGTATGGGTTTTGCTAGCTGTGTAAGAGCATGTGAGTTTAACGCCCTACATATCATAGATGGTGTAGCTGTTGTCTATAAG
>JANZQE010000176.1:0-12974 GCA_038040705.1 Clostridium sp.
CTTTAAGCGTAGTAACAGCATTTACTAGCACGAAATTTTTATTGAAATTAGCAGTTGGAATGGGACTATTAAGTAAAACATCTCATTTTGGCGTGAAAAGGGGTATGGCAAGTTCTCATAATATGATAAAAATAGTTGAAAAAACTAAGATTTGGATTTCCATATCTCTAATCATAATTGTAATAGGAATGGGCTTTATGGTAAAAAATGGATTGAACCTAGGTATAGATTTTAAAGGTGGTACAAAAATCAATATAAATATGAACCAAGAATTTATTAAAGCTGATGTTGATAAAATAATTGACAAAAGCGCAAAGGGTGAATATACTTCTAAAACTATAGATGATGGTAAAGATTTTGAAGTAATCATAAAAAGTGAAGCCCTTACTGCTGATGAATTAGCAACTTTGCAAGCTGATATCAAAACTGCGTACAAATCTAGTGAATTTTCACAAGATTTCATTGGGGGATCTATTGGTAGTGAATTAAAATCAAAAGCACTGACTGGTTTAATTGCTGCAACTATTTGTATGTTAATATATATAGGTATAAGATTCGAATTTAAATTCGGACTTGCGGCCGTAACGGCACTAGTACACGATATATTAATTACGCTGGGAGTATATGCAATATTTAACATACCGGTAAATTCACCTTTTATAGCGGCTATTCTTACTATAGTTGGTTACTCAATTAATGATACTATTGTAGTATTTGATAGAATAAGAGAAAATCAAAAAACTATGAGGAAATCTTCTTTGGAAGATATTACAAATACCAGTATTACACAAACTTTAGCAAGATCAGTAAACACAGTCACCACGACACTATTTACTGTAATTGCTGTCTATATATTTGTACCAGCTATAAGAGAGCTTAGCCTTCCATTAATAATTGGTATATTAGTTGGGTGCTATTCTTCAATCTTTATAGCAAGTCCTACTTGGGTACTACTTAAAAAAAGAAGCAAGAAAGTATCAAAAAAATCAGTAGCTTAAAATTAAGAGAACTTATACAATAATTGAATTAGACGAAGAATTATGACAAAATAATTACTTCTTCGTCTTTTTTATTTTATTTTTAAAAAAAAATTGTAAAATTATAAAATTTAAATTATACTTATTATGTTTCTATTAACTTTAAGGAGTGTTTATGGTTTATGGTGGATTATCACAAAAACATGCAAAAGACCAATAATAACTTTATAGATTATAATATGTATAATCCATTTTTGTTAAAGGGAATGGGAGCTGCATTATATAGAATTGTGAATGCTATAAATAAAAGAGAAAAAATTGTTCTTTATGGTTTTTATGATTTGGATAGTATTACGGCAATTTCCGTACTTATGCTAGTGCTGAATTTTGTAAATGCTGATGTTGAGTATTTTATACCAAATGAGCCTTGCGAAAGTCGTGATCTATTAGAAAAAGATATAAATAGTCATATAAAATATTTAGGACCAGGACTAATAATAACCTTAGGCTGCGGCATTAATTCATTAAATGAAATAGAGTCATGTAAAAAATTAGGGATTGACGTTATAGTGACAGATTTTCATAAGCCAATAAAACAATCTCCAGACGCTATTGTAGTAGATCCAAAACAAAGAGGTTGTAAATACCCATTTAAGGGGTTGGGTGCTTCTGGAATAGCTTTTAAACTTGCGCAAGCAATATCGTTACACTATAAGATGAAGTCGGTTAACAAATATTTGGATTTAGTAATGATTGGAACCATTTCTAGTAAAACCAAGTTAAACAGTGAAAATAAAATAATTGCCTTACAAGGTATAAAACAACTAAATTGTACAAGCAATTATGGGATTTGTGCCCTGAAAAAAACTCATAATATTATTAATATTAATGAGGATACAGTATCAAAATTAGCATAAAAAGTAATGCCCACTGTTAATCCTTTTGTAAGAATGGATAATGCAAAGATTGTGGTTGAGTTATTTATTACCTCAGATAGCGCTAGAGCATTACAGATATCAAAGTACTTAGATAAGGAACTGAAAAATAGTCTGATAATTTAGTGAAATTCTACATAATTTTTTTATTGCATATTATTGCATATACATAGCAGTATAATATATAATTGTTAGTATAAAGTATACTAACTAAACCAATAATAAAATAATAGTTTATTAATTTTGATTTTATGCTAGAGGGGGAATAATCGTGGACTTAAAAAAACATATTAGAATAATAGAAGATTTTCCGAAAAAAGGAATTAGTTATAAAGATATAGCTACCTTGCTACAAGAGGGAGAGGCACTTAAATATACAATAGATGCTATGGCCGAGTATTTAAAGGATAAAGAAATTGATATTATAGTAGGACCTGAAGCAAGAGGCTTTTTATTTGGGGTGCCTGTGGCTTATGCTATTGGTGCAGGGTTTGTACCGGTAAGAAAACCTGGGAAGCTACCTTATGAAACTTTACAAATAGAGTATGACCTTGAATATGGTTCAGATAGACTGGAAATTCATAAGGATGCAATAAAACCTGGACAAAAGGTAGCAGTAGTCGACGACTTGCTTGCCACTGGCGGTACAGTTGCAGCAGTAACAAAACTCGTAGAGCAAATGGGTGGAGAAATTGTTTCCTTAAATTTCGTAATACAGTTAACTGAGCTTAATGGAAAAGATAAGTTAAAGGGATATGATATAATGTCTCTCGTAAAGTATGATATTTAGCAGTATTTCGCCATCTAAGTTCATGATTGAATCTGTATATTAACAAAATCTACCGTGCTTATAAATTAAAATTGCAAAGTTCTACACAATATTATATAATATTAGTAAAAAGTATCGGCTGGTTAATAAAACCAGCCTTTGATTTTAGGAGTGTAAAAGCCATGTTGGAAAAATTGCTATATAAAATTGAAAATAATTGTAATTCTGTAGATAAAGACCTTATTATTAAAGCCTATAATTTTTCCTATGCTGCTCATAAAGAGCAGAAGAGGGAATCTGGTGAGCCGTATATTGTGCATCCGCTAGAAGTCGCCTGCATTTTAGCAGAAATGGGACTTGATACAAGCACAATAGTTGCAGGATTACTTCATGATGTAATTGAAGATACAGTATACACTTTTGAAGATGTAAGCAGAGAATTTAATATAGAAGTAGCAAATTTAGTAGAGGGCGTAACTAAACTTGGCCAAATAAAATATAAGACTAAGCAAGAAGAACAAGCAGATAACATTAGAAAAATGCTCTTAGCTATGGCAAAGGATATTAGGGTTATCCTTATTAAACTCGCAGATAGGCTTCATAATTTGCGTACCTTAAAATATATGCCAGTAGCAAACCAAAAGCAAAAGGCAAAAGAAACACTTGATATTTATGCCCCTCTAGCCCACAGACTTGGAATGTCTAAAATCAAATGGGAGCTTGAAGATCTAGCGCTTAGGTACTTAAACCCAAATGAATATTATAATTTAGTAAGGAAAATAGCGGAAAAAAGAGTTGAGCGCGAAGAAAATATAAATAATATAATGGTAGATCTGAAATTCAACTTAGAAATGGTTGGAATAGAAGCTGATATTGATGGTAGGCCAAAACATTTTTATAGTATATACAGAAAGATGACGTCTAAAAACAAAACTATAGATCAAGTTTTCGATTTGACTGCAATTAGAATTTTAGTTAATGATATTGGAAATTGCTATGCAGCTCTTGGGATAGTGCATACAGTTTACAAACCAATTCCTGGAAGATTTAAAGACTATATTGCTATGCCAAAACCTAATATGTATCAATCCTTACATTCAACGGTAATAGGACCTCATGGTAAGCCCTTTGAAATTCAAATTAGAACCTATGAGATGCATAAAACTGCAGAGTATGGAATTGCAGCTCACTGGAAATATAAACAAGGTACACAGGAAAGCGAAAATGAAAATTTTGACTCTAAATTCTCATGGCTCAAGGATATTTTGGAATGGCAAGGAGAAACCTTCGATGCAGAAGAGTTTCTGGAAGGGTTTAAAATTGATTTGTTCTCAGATGAAGTGTTTGTATTCACTCCAAAGGGAAGGGTTATTAATTTACCTATTGACGCAACCCCAATTGACTTTGCATATAGGATTCATACGGATATAGGGAATAGATGTATGGGTGCAAAAGTAAATGGAAGGATGGTGCCCTTAGAATATCATTTAAAAACAGGAGAAATAGTTGAAGTTGTAACTTCAAATACACCTAAGGGACCCAGTATTGATTGGCTTAATATTACAAAGAGTAATCAAGCTAAAAGCAAAATAAAAGCCTGGTTTAAGAGAGCTAAAAAAGAAGAGAGTATTGAGAAAGGTAAAGAATTATTAGAGCGAGAATCCAAGAGACAGGGATATAATTTTGGGGAAATTGTAAAAGGTGAAGCAATAGAAAAAATTTATAAAAGATATAATTTTAGAACCTTAGATGATTTGTTTGCTTGTGTTGGTGTTGGAGATATTATGCCTCCAACTATTGTTAATAGACTTAGAGAGGTCTTTGAAAATAAAAATAAACCTGAAGATTTGACTATACAGGATATTGAAGAAAAGATAACTAAAAGTGGAAATAAAGATGATAAAAAGCAAATGGATTTTTCAGGTTTAATAGTCAAGGGCCTTGGAAATGTGCTTGTGCGCTTTGCTAAATGCTGCAATCCTGTTCCAGGTGACAAAATAATAGGTTATATAACTAAAGGACGCGGAGTTTCTGTTCATAGATGCGATTGTAAAAATATTGAAAATTTAATAAACAACGAAATGAATAAAGTTGTAGAGGTAAGTTGGGGAACTAGTGAGGGGAAAGGATACATTACTGAAATTCAGATTAGGGCAGATGATAGATATGGTTTATTGTCCGACATAATGGAGGTAATAACATTAACCAAAACACAGTTATACTCAATCAATGCAAAAACATTAAAAGATAATATAGCTTTAGTAAACATAAAGCTCAGGATAGTTGATATAGAACATTTGAAAGAATTGCAAAAGAAAATAACTAAATTAGCTGGTGTAATAGAAGTTTACAGAATAAAAAACTAAGATAATAATTTTATTCCATTTAAGAGAGGGATATTTATGAGAGCAGTTGTGCAAAGAGTTAAATCGTCAAAGGTTGAAGTTAATGGAGAATTAGTTAGTCAAATAGGTTTTGGATTAAACGTTCTCCTTGGAATTTGCAAGGAAGATACGGAAGAAGATATAAAATTCTTAAAAGATAAGATATTAAACCTTAGAATTTTTGAGGAAGATGAGAAAATGAATAAATCCTTACTAGACGTAAAGGGAGAAATGCTTGTAGTTTCTCAATTCACGCTATATGGAGATTGTAGAAAAGGTAGAAGACCAAATTTTATGAGAGCACTTGGTGGAGAAAAAGCCGAAGTATTATATTTAGAATTCGTTAAACAGTGCTGCGATGTATTAGGGGAAGTTAAAACTGGAAGATTTGGCGCAGATATGCAAGTTTTCATGCAAAATGATGGACCAGTAACCTTAATTTTAGAGAGTAAAAAAGATTTCTAGGAGGTATTGAATGGAAATTAAAAGACTTGTCACAGGAATATATGGATCAAATTGCTATATTGTAATGGATGAAAATACTAAGGAAGCTGTGGTGTTAGACCCCGGTGGAGATGTGGATGATATAGCTCGCACTATAGATACTATGGGTGCTAATGTTAAGTATATACTTTTGACCCACGGACATTTAGATCATACAACAGGCGTAGCAGAGCTCAAAACTATTACAAAGGCAACAGTATGTATAAGTAAACTAGACGATGATTTAATAACTAAGGGAGAGCATTTATTTGGACCTCTTATTAAAGGCGGGGCAGACAAATTATTAAAACATGGTGACATAATAAGGATTAATAACTTAGAGATTACTTGTATAGAAACCCCAGGTCATACACCGGGTGGTATGTGCTTTCTAGTTCAAAACTGTGTGTTTACTGGAGATACTCTTTTTGCGGGTTCAATAGGAAGAACAGATTTTACAGGAGGAGATTTCGGAAGTATAATTACTAGCATAAAATCAAAGCTACTAACTTTGCCTGGGGATACTATAGTGTATCCTGGTCACGGACAAATAAGTACAATAAACAATGAAAAATTAAATAATCCTTTTTTAAAGGATTGATATAGGGTATAAAACTAAAATACATACGCTATATTACATTAAGGAGTTAAAATGATAAAGGTAAAATTAAACAATTCTAAATTTAATTATGATGTATATCAAATTATTAATTTATTCTACTTATTACCAGAAATAAAATTTGTAGAAGAAGATTATGATTTTAATATTGAAGTTTCGGAAAGTGTAATAAAAATATATTTTAAAGATGAAAGTTATGCGTATATAATTAATAAAAATTATAAAATTAAGGAAGAAGTAAAAAAAGCTGTATTTTTATATTTTTCAAAAAATGCAACTAGTGTACTTCCCTGGGGTACACTAATAGGAATAAGACCTTCTAAAAGGGCTCTAGAGAGATTACAAGAGGGTGCAACTGATGAAACAATTATAGCTGAGTTCAAAGATAAAAATGTTGCAAGAGAAGATAAAGCGAGACTTTGTATTGATGTTGCAAAGTTTGAGCATAATATTGTAAACACAAAGAAAGACAACATAAGTGTTTATATTGGTATGCCATTTTGTCCCACAAGATGTTTATACTGTTCTTTTACCTCAAATCCTATAAACAGTTGTAAAACCGTAGTAGACCCTTATCTTGAGGCTTTGTCACATGAAATTGAGAGTATAAGTACATACATTAAAGATAAGAATCTAAATATTGAATGTGTATATTTCGGAGGTGGCACTCCCACCGCTGTAAATAATGAGCAGTTTGAAGGTATAATGGAGTCTATATACGAAGCTTTTATTGTAGGTAATAAAGTTAAGGAATTTACAGTAGAATGTGGAAGACCCGACAGTATAACCATTGAAAAGTTAAGTGCTATGAAAAGTTATGGAGTACATAGAATAAGTATTAATCCCCAGACTATGAACGATGATACACTAAAATTAATTGGTAGGAATCATTCTGTTGATAGTGTTACTGAACAATTCAATATGGCTAGAGAATTGGGCTTTGATAATATTAATATGGATTTAATAGTAGGGCTTCCAGGTGAGAAAATTTCACATATGATAAAAACTTGCCACGAAATATCTAAGATAAAACCTGATAGTATTACAATTCATGGTCTGTCCATAAAACGAGGTTCAAAGCTTCATGAAAGTATGCTTAATAATTATAAATTTGAGGTTCCTTGTCAAGAAGAATTAAATGATATGTACCAGCAAACTGTAGAGTTATCTAAAAAACTCAATATGGAACCATATTATATGTACAGACAGAAAAATATGGTTGGTAACATGGAGAACATAGGATATAAAACACCAGGTAAAGAGGGGATATACAATATTCAAATGATTGAGGAAAAACAAACAATTATTGCTCTTGGTGCAGATGCAGTTTGCAAGGTTGTTTTTTTAGAAGAAAATCGTCATGAAAGATTTGCAAATGTAAAAGATGTCAGAGAGTATATAAAACGGATAGATGAAATGGTGGAAAGAAAAATCGAACTATTAGATACCCTATATAATTAAATGAGATAAAAGGCGCAACAACATGAATATTCAAGCGCCTAAGGGGACTAAGGACGTGTTACCCGAAAATGCTTACAAATGGCAGTATGTAGAAAATTTATTTAGGAAGCTCTGTTCTGTATACGGATGCAAGGAAATTAGAACACCTATGTTTGAAAATACTGAGTTATTTATAAGGGGAGTTGGAGAAACTACAGATGTGGTACAAAAGGAAATGTACACATTCGAGGATAAGGGTGGAAGAAGCATTACCCTTAAACCAGAGGGGACAGCACCTGCAATAAGAGCTTTTATAGAGCATGGTATTTTCAATGAGGTTCAACCTACAAAATTGTATTATTTTACCCCTTGTTTTAGATATGAAAAAATGCAAAAAGGAAGATTTAGGGAGCATCATCAGTTTGGAGTTGAGGTTTGTGGCTCAAAAGAAGCTTCCGTAGATGCTGAGGTAATTAGCCTTGTTATGAGAATATATAATGAGCTTGGAATAAAGGGTGTGCAGCTCAAAATTAACAGTATGGGGTGTCCGAGTTGTAGAAAAAAATACAATGAAGCGCTAAAAGAATTTTTAGGGCCTAATCTTGAAGCGTTTTGTGGAACTTGTGTAAGCAGATTTGATAAAAATCCACTTAGAATTCTTGATTGTAAAATTAATAGTTGTAAAGAAATAGTTAAAGAGGCACCAATTATATCGGATTATATTTGCGTGGAATGCGGTGACCACTTTGAAAGTTTAAAAAAATATCTTGGAATTATGGATATAGGCTTTGAGGTTGATTCACATATAGTAAGAGGGCTTGATTACTACAGCAAGACTGTATTTGAAGTACTTGATAAAAACGGGATTGCTCTTTGTGGTGGTGGAAGATATGATAATTTAATTAGTGAAATAGGTGGACCAGATATGCCATCTATGGGTTTTGGTATGGGAATAGAAAGATTATTAATGTCTCTAGAAGAAAATGGTATAGAAATCCCTAAGGAAAATTACATGGAACTTTATATTGGTTCAATGAACGTGGAGTCTAAATATGCAGCAATTAAAATTGTAAACCATTTGAGAGAAAAAGGAATTAAGTGTGAATGTGATCATATGGAGAGAAGCGTAAAAGCTCAAATGAAATATGCTAATAAAATAGGATCATATTTTACAATTATTTTAGGTGAGGATGAAATTCAAAGTAGAAACGCTAAAATAAAAAGAATGTCTGATGGACAGCAGTTTGAAATTAATTTAGATAATTTAGAGGGAATTGTTAATATTGTTAAGGAATAAGGTTTTAGGGAGGAATGAAATAAAATGGCAGAAGCATTAGAAGGCTTAAAAAGAACTAATATGTGTGGAGATCTTCGAGAATCACACATAACAAATGAAGTAACAGTTATGGGTTGGGTACAAAGGAAAAGAAACCTGGGAGGCCTTGTTTTTATCGATTTAAGAGATAGAACAGGACTTCTACAATTAGTATTTGGCGAAGAAATAGACAAAGAAGCTTTTATAAAGGCGGATTTAGTGAAATCGGAGTACTGCATTGCTGTAACTGGTGTAATTATTAAAAGGCAAGATCCTAATGATAATATGATTACGGGACAAGTAGAGCTTCAAGGAAAAAATATAAGGATATTATCAGAATCAGAAACTCCACCTATATATATAAAAGAAAATTTAGATGCTTCAGAAAATGTACGTCTAAAATATAGATATCTTGATTTAAGAAGACCAGACATGCAAAAAATCTTTATGATACGACATAAAACATCTAAAGTGGTTAGAGACTTTTTAGACGAGAATGGTTTTTTAGAAATAGAAACACCTATGCTTACAAAAAGTACTCCTGAGGGAGCTCGTGACTATTTAGTTCCAAGTAGAAATTACCCTGGTATGTTCTATGCACTTCCACAATCACCACAACTTTTCAAACAATTATTAATGGTATCTGGATATGACAAGTATTTCCAAATAGCAAGATGTTTTAGAGATGAAGATTTAAGAGCAAATAGACAACCAGAGTTTACGCAAATAGATATAGAAATGTCCTTTGTTGAGGAAGATGATGTCATAGCAGTGAATGAAGCCTTGATTAAGAAATTATTTAAAGAAGTAGTAAATGAAGATGTTATGCTTCCTATAAAAAGAATAACATACAAAGAGGCTATGGATAAGTATGGTTCTGACAAACCAGATTTAAGATTTGGAATGGAGATAGTTGATATTACAGAAGAATCACGTGAATGTGAATTTGTTGTATTTAATAATGCCATCGCAAGTGGTGGGTCAGTAAGAGCTATAAAAGTAGCAAATGCTGCAGACATGGGCAGAAAGAAATTAGACAAATTAGGTGAGTTTGTTAAGACTTACAAAGCAAAAGGACTCGCATGGATTGCATGTAAAGAAGAGGGAACTAAATCACCTATATCTAAGTTCGTGAATGAGTCGCAAATGCAATCTATCTTAGACAAGGTAGAGGCAAAAACAGGAGACTTAGTACTAATAGTGGCAGATAAAGATAGCGTTGTGCTACAAGCGTTAGGTGCATTAAGATTACAAGTAGCAAAGGAACTTGAAATTTTAAAAGATAATAAGGAATTTAACTTTGTATGGGTTACACAATTTCCACTGGTAGATTATAATGAAGAAGATAATAGATTTGTAGCAGCTCACCATCCTTTCACAATGCCAATGGATGAAGATTTACAATACCTAGAATCAGACCCGGGTAGAGTGCGTGCTAAAGCCTACGATATAGTTTTAAACGGTGAAGAATTGGGTGGAGGAAGTATAAGAATTCATGATTCTAAATTGCAAGAAACTATGTTTAAAGTCTTAGGATTTACGCAGGAGAAAGCATGGGAAAGATTTGGATTCTTGCTGGAATCATTTAAATATGGTCCACCACCACATGGCGGTCTTGCTTTTGGATTAGATAGAGTTGTAATGTTCTTAGCAGGAACTGAAAATATTAAAGACGTTATTGCGTTCCCTAAGAATCAAAACGCTTATTGTCCAATGTCTGAAGCACCAAACATGGTTGATGAAAAACAGCTTCAAGAACTTGGAATTACAAAAGCAGAAATAAAGAAATAATACACTAAAAATATATATTTTAAATAAAACCAGCATAATAGCTAAATATTATGCTGTTTTTGCATTTTTATATCTTGATTTGTGTAAAGTAGGATGATATACTTACAATAGTACCTATACGGGGTAGGATGATCTTTGCCTATAATATAGACTATGGGAGTGATAAAATGACTAATGAAAAGGACATTTCAATGGATGACAAACTAGTTCGCGACATTCAAATTAGATTAAGAAAAATTGAAGGTCAGGTTAAAGGTATAGAAAAGATGGTGAACAGTGAAACTTGCTGTAAAAATATATTGGTGCAAGTGGCTGCAGTGCGCTCTGCTGTGACTAAAGTTGGTGGGCTAGTTTTGGAAAGATATACAAAAAACTGTCTTTTACATGAAGATGATCCAGTGGAAGAAGAAAAAATCCAAGAACTTATTTCAACTTTTCTTATGTTCTTAAAGTAAAAAACAAAGAAGTAAAATTTGATAACAAATTTTACTTCTTTGTTTTTTTTTGTTTCATTAAAATTGTGCTAATAGAAGATACGAAAACTATTCCAATTGCAATAGCACCTGCACTAAATAGAGTTGCAACACCTTTGGATAGAGCAGCATCGAAATTTCCTTTTACTGCCGCAAGAGTCGTAAAATACATTCCACCACCTGGAACAAGAGGTATAATTGCACAAATTGTAAATATCGTAACAGGATTCTTATAAATTCTTGCCATTACTTCTGAGTAAATACTCCCCACCATTGAAGCGAGAAAAAGAGAAAAAATTAAGGATGGTTGTAGTTTTCCTGAGAGAAGATAAGTAAACCAACTTAGACCTCCCCCAATTGACGCTATAATTAAGTTTTTACCTCTTATATTGAAGATCCCTCCAAAACCAAGGGAACTTAAAAGAGCGTATAATGAACTTAGAATCATATCAATGCACCTCCAAATAACAATACCCATATTTTGAAAACTATACTTGTACCTGCAGCTATGGCCATTGCTACAAAAAGTGCTTCTATTGATCTTGATACACCAGCAACTAAATCGCCCGCAATAGTATCTCTTATTGCATTTGTTATTGAAATCCCGGGGACTAATATCATTATAGATCCTATTATAATAGTATCCATATTACCAGCAAAATTTAAAAACGTGGCTATAAGGGCTATTATGGCAGCCAAGGCACCACCGAGCATGTTTTTTAAAAAACTATTTACCTCAAATTTATCTAAAGATACTCCTATTAAATTTATAAGAGCTCCAATAAGAAAAGCTACAAAAAAGTCTTTATAATTTCCACCAAAAAGTAAGGTGAAAGATCCAGAACATAAAGCAGAAAAAAACGTTGTTGTGAGTTGAGAATAAGGAGGTATACTATCAATATACTTTATTTTTTTTCTCATATCTTCCATGGATAGTGGATTTAAAACTATTTCTCTGGAGAGATTGTTTATCATAGAAACCTTACGAAGATTTACGGTCCTAGTATTTATTCTTTTAACTAATGAAATGGTCTGATTTTCACTGTTAGTTATAGAAACCATAATACCAGTAGGTGTAACAAAGCTTTCAGTAAGGGGTATGCCATAGGATTTGCATATCATAATAATTGTTTGCTCAACTCTATAGGTTTCTCCGCCATTTTCTAAGATGATTTTACCTGCTTCAGCAGCTACATGAATGATGTCATCAATATGCATTGGTTCTCCTTTCAATATAGGATATTTACTAGTTTATTTTTGATATAAAATAATAAAAATAGCACCATTAGTATATACCATAAATCGTGCAAAGTATTATTTGTTAGAAAATTAAGTTATTTAATATATTTGGGTTGATATAAATCGCAATAAATTTTATAATGTAATTACAACATGTAAATATTAAATTATTAGCAAACGAGTAATCTATAAAATGAGAGGATGGGTATGAATATGAATATGAAAGAGAACTTAAAAAACAGTGATTTAGCAATTTTCGATATCATTAAAGAAGAAAATACAAGACAAGAGGATCATATTGAGCTAATTGCTTCTGAAAATTTTGTTAGTAAAGCTGTAATGGAAGCTAATGGTTCTATATTGACTAATAAATATGCTGAAGGCTATCCTGGTAAAAGGTATTATGGTGGTTGTGAGATAGTTGATAAGGCCGAAGATTTAGCCAGAGATAGGATAAAAGAACTTTTTGGAGCAGAACATGCTAATGTACAACCCCATTCAGGTTCACAAGCTAATATGGCGGTGTATTTTTCTGTTTTGAAACCAGGG
>JANZQE010000177.1:0-5008 GCA_038040705.1 Clostridium sp.
ACAAATGACCTATGGTGTAATGGTAACACAACTGTTTTTGGTACAGTCGTTCGAGGTTCGAGTCCTTGTAGGTCAACTAACAAATTAAATCAAGTAAAATGAGTAAAATTAAAAAAGTAGATGAAATTACGGATCTTAGTGTGTTCACTAAATTCACTAAAGATGAGGGTATGTTTCAAATAGAAGCAAGAGTATACAGTATGGTATCAGAAGTTCCTGGAATAGGTAAAAAGTATGGTCACGACATTAGCGAAATAGAATTAGGTTTCTTTATAAACGACAAAAAAGTTCAATACACTGGATTCAAAACCTTGTACGAACAACTATTCGGTGACAACACCTTTGGTGATTTTTACTATAAAAAGTCTCAAGAATTTGAAGCAGCATACTTAAAAACAACACCTTATAAAACTAAATAAAATGAACGCAGAAAGATTAGAAGAGTACCTTAAAAATGAGTTTAAAATGTTAGATCGAGGTATCGTAGCAACTCCACAGACCAGAGAGTATCTAGAATCCTTTGCTCAAGCAAATCACGGGTCTATGGATATATTACTAATGCAAATGAGTATGAACTTCGGCTATAAGCTAGCTTTAGAGAACTTACAAGATTTACAAAGCTAATATGAGCACTGATCGATAATATAATTGTAACAAACTAAATATAATATAATGAAAACACTTTATGACCGCTTGCAGCCTAAACTATTAGTTAATCTTAATAGCAACGAACCACAGTATGCCGACTCAGTAGCTCGAGTTACAAAAATTTTAATCGATAACAAGTTCTATAGCGACCTTACTATGGGCGAAGTCGAGTCTATCATGACTTTTTGCGAAGTTGAAATGAGTTATGTTTCAGTGTTTATGTATCGATTCGGCGAACAATTATTTGTTAAAGACTAATGAGTGCTATACACCAACGTGCAAGCGACAAAGCCTTTGCTAAAATAGAAATGCTAGGCTTCCTGATCCAAACCGATGAGCGCAATCTTGCCATCGGTAGTTATGGCGGCGACATATCACTTAGTGACTTTATGTTGATCGTTAAAGGTAATAAAACAGAATTAAAAGTATGGCAGTATATTGCCGAATTAATAGAAAAATCAAATAAAACCCAATAATATGACAAAAACAGAATTACAAGACAAAGTAAACGAGTTAGAATTAACATTAAACTCGCTAGAACTAAACGCTAACACCGTTAAAGACGACTTAAGAATTGTTACCACTCAGTTAGAAGCTGTTAACAAAGTAAAAATTACCAAAGATATTGTTAATGACATTAGAGATGTAATAGAACAATCAATACGTCGAAGCAGTCTTAGTAGCGTGGATAGCTATGATGTTGATTTCGAAATTGACTACAACAATTCATTAGCTCTAGGCAGTACAGAATTTAATGATGCCGATCAATTAGCTGAAGAAATATCTGATGGTATAGAAGACTTGTTTAACATAATAAGCGACGAAGATGAAAACTAAAGAACAAAAAGTACCTAAATGGTTTCAAGGAGTGATCTACGATCAAGGTGAAGAAGTTACTAACGTTTTTAGTGGCGAACGCTATACACTTAACGCTCTTGAACTCTCTATATACGACTATATAATGGGTAGTCAGTATGTATTCGAGGTAGCGCCAAAAACTGTAACAAAAAAGCAAATTGGTGAATTCCAAAAAGCGTTAACCTGGTTCCGTGTGAACAACACTGAAGCTTATATGGTGCTGCTTGATTAATTTACATACTTAATACGATGCCTATTCGATAATATAATAAAGAAAACAATATGAACTTACTTACTCAAAATTCTAAACTTAAAAAAACATCGAAAGCATTAGGGCTCCGGGTTTTTAACTTCGGTATTCCTGCCTACAAATCTGCTAGCGGGAAACTGACGTGCCCCATGGCTGACAGTTGTGTTAAATTCTGTTACGCCAAGAAAGGAGCCTACATCTGGTCTAACGTAAAACCGGCGTTTGAAAATCGTTATCAGTTATCAAAGACAGACGACTTTGTCGAAGCTATGAACACTGAAATACGCAAAAAGAAACCTGATTACGTGAGAGTACACGATAGCGGGGATTATTATTCTAACGCTTATTTAAACAAGTGGATCGAGATTGCTATACACAATCCGGACGTGCGGTTTTACAGTTACACCAATATGATCGATATGATGCTAAAAGCTTCATTGCCAAGTAATTATGACATAATCTTCTCTGATTCAGGGAAACAAAAACATTTAATAGATGAGCAAAAACACCGACACACAAAAATCTTTTCTACTACTAGCGATCTCATATCTGCTGGTTATACTGATTCTTCATCTATCGATCTAATGGCAACTAGATGGTTTAACGATACCAATAAAGTAGGATTAGTATTCCATTAATATTTACAAACTTAATACGAACAACAACTGATAATATAATAAACAAAAACAAATGACAAACACAAATGAATCTATTATGGTTGACTCATCCGCTATCTATAGCGCTGATTATGACGTTGACTTAAAAGAAATGGTAGTATACTTTAATAATGACAGTATATACAAATACGACAGTGTACCTTTATTTACTTGGAGAGGGCTATTTAATTCCAAATCTAAAGGCAAATTTTTAAACCGTTTTATATTTAAAGAATTCACTCACACAAGAATAGATCTATAATGACTGAAAAAGAACAAGAAAGTTTAGCTGCAAAAATTGCTAAAATAGTTATAAGAGAAATTGATAAAAGACAAGATGAATACGATAAAGAGTTTGTAATAAGTATGGCCGCAGCTAGTGAAGCCGGTCTTTCCCCTGTGAAATTCACAGACAAGCCCTCTGATCTTGAAATTCTTTTAGCACAGAAAAATAAACTTGAAAAAGATATAGCTAGTGCTATACACGATGAAAAATACGAAATTGTAGGACCTCTAAAAAACGAATTAGCACTTATGAACCATAAAATACAAAACTTAAAATAATTATAAACTAAAAATGAGCAAAAAATTATACGATCACTTAATATCAACGAATTATGCGAACATTAGTAACAAAATACAAAAAGAAAAAAAGAAAAGCGCTGCACGTAGTGTTCCTCCAGGAGACGATAGCCGAATTAAATAATATCATTGTAAGAGATGTTATCTCTGCTGACTTCCAGGAAAACAAGAATATAATTATTTGTCATAGTAGACTACAAAATAAAGCAAAGCTTTTAAAAAGATATAACAGAAGATTAAAATTAATCCTATACTAGCAGCAATGCGACACTAGCTAGTATAATATAATAGTAACAGGCTAATGTCACAATACGAAAGAAGAATGGAATACTTGCATAGATATAAAGTTACCTATAAGAGAGACCCTATAACAGATAAACCTACGGAGGTCTTTGATTGGGGTAATTTTTATGAGGGTGGAACGCATGAATGCTATACACTCTTTAATTCTAAGGCTAAAATAACGACTTATAAGAGTCTTAAATGGCATTTGTATGTATTATGGTACTTGAATCCTCAAATGGATCAAGAAGACTTTAATATGATTGCAAAGCATGTATCTAAGAAAGAAAACGGATTTGTGACATTCACTGTTTCCGACCAATTACTAGACAATATGATATACGATGTATCTCTTATGGATTTAGATAAACCTCCTCCTAATAAATTAAGGAAGATTATATTTAAAGATTTCTCTGGATTAACTATGAGAGAAAAATTATCTATTGTAGGTAAAATGGTTGGTAGAAAAAGCATATCTGAATCAGAAATATACGATGCTATGATCTTGATAAACAACGAGAACGAAAAAATAACTATTACTAAACTATCTAAAGAACTTAAGTGCTCTGCTAGAACAATACATAGAAACATGGGAAATGAACTTAAAAAAGAAAAAACACTTTTAAACCAGCAGTTATAGTATACTTATTCGTATACTTATTATTTAAAAAGAATATATATATGTAAACTGTTAGGTTTACACAAATCGAAAAAAGTAAACTATTAGGTTTACAAAACCAGCAAATAAATCTACATAGTTAATACGAGCTACTTGCGATAATATAAACATATGAAAAAATATAATGTTCAAAACTACGTAAGGTATAAAAACGATCTTAAAAGATCTATGCCTGGCGATAAAATAGCTTACTCTTATTATACTAGAGATGAGCTTATAATAAAATTTATGCCCTTAGTAGAGAATTTAGCTAGAAAGTTTTCAACATCTGACCAAGCTTCTGGAGTTTTAAGTATCAATGACTTAATACAAGAAGGTAATGCAGGCTTAGTACAAGCTGTTAATAATTTAAAGATAGACACTATAACTGAATCAGCTGATCCTGAGAAGACAATAAAGTCTTTCCTAGCTAAACGTATTAAAGGAGCAATTAGACGAGCTATAGATATTAATAGAGGTAATATAAGAATACCTGAATACAAGATAACAGAGATAAGAAAAGATGAAGGCAAAGATAAAAAATTAGTCTCTATGTTCTTCAACCAGATATTTACTTCTATTGATGAAAATTTTAATTCAGACGACGACTATGATCCATTTGAGGTAGCTGATACTTCAGAACCTTATAACATACAATTACTGAATACTTATTTACTAAGTATAATGGAGAAGTACTTAAGTGTAAAACAATACGAAGTATTAAGACTAAGCTATGGTCTTGACTGCGAAAAATTATCTGCTAAAGAAATAGCTAACCTATTAGATATAAGCGGAGTATCAAATTATGTTCGAGTATCAGAAATAAAAAAAGCTGCAATTGAAAAACTAATAGACGAAACACCTGCAAATAACGTGATAGACTACTTGTAAACCAAGCAGTTAGTATGTAATTATATTAATAACAATCAAATCCAATCTAATGAAATTAAATGAAAAACTGGCAACGATCCAGACCAAATTCAAATCGAAAAAAAGTAGATTTAATTCATTCGGCAAGTACAACTTCAGATCAGCCGAAGACATCCTAGAAGCAACAAAACCCTATCTATTAGA
>JANZQE010000178.1:0-3753 GCA_038040705.1 Clostridium sp.
AAACCTTTCAATAACCTTCTTTAAAAGCAACACTTTATAGTATTAATATTGTTAGCTCGTTAATGTATTACTATAGTCGCCTGCGCTAACTGTAGCTGTCTATGAATTTATTACTAAAATCTAATAAAACTTAAGCCTTCATATTAGAATTTATGAAGGCATTTCAGTCTATAAATAAAGCCTAGAACTCTAATTAAGCTTTTGTTAATATTACTATGGACGTTACAATGGTTATACTTCCAATTATAATTCTAACAGAAACAGGCTCCCCTAAAATTAATATTCCGAGTATCAATGCAACAATAGGTTCAAGAGTACTAAATATCGAAGCCCTTGACGGGCCTATTATCCTAACCCCTTCTAAAAACGCCGTTAAAGCCACCACAGTAGATATAAATGCTAATAATAAAATTGCAACGAGTGCATAAAAAGAAATATTCATATTAAAATTGTTAGTAGTGATTGCTGAAACAAACATAACTACAGCAGATGCACATGAGATATAAAAAGTTAAAACATAACTATTAATGGCTTTAATCTCTTTAAGAGATGATCCTAGCACATATAGTGAAAATAGTATTGCAGCCATTCCTGCGAGTATTAGCCCTTTTAAATTAAAACTTTGGCTTCCTTTATCAATTAAAATGAATATTCCTATTGAAGACATAATTAAAGAAAAGATTTTTCTAGGGTACATCTTTTCTCTATAAAACACATAGGAAAGTAGAGTAACGATAACAGGATATGTATATAAAATCATGGTTGCCATTCCAATACTTATGTAATTATAGGACATAAATAAACTAGTGGACGTAAGTGTATATCCTAACCCGCCTATTATAAGCACTAAAGATAATTGCCTTTTAGTTAATTTAAGTGATATACCTTTAGATTTTAAATAAAGAAAAACCATAATTGCTGCAAAGAAGAACCTAGGGAATAAAGTAGTATAAGTGTTTGCCCCTCCTCTGTAGGATAGCTTAGCAAGTATTGGCATAATACCAAAAGCAACAGTAGATAAAACAATAAATAAAATTCCTTTTATTTTCTCCATATGAGGCCCCCCTGTATAAATAAAAAAAATAGGTAACTACTAAATTGTACCATCTTTATATGAATTTTTCATCATATAAATATAAATATTACATACTGCAAATATAAATTAATTTAGATTAAAGTAAAAACCCTAAGTTTGCAACTGCAAGCTTAAGGTTAAAATTTTTTTTAGACAGATGTTTATATGTTCTATGAGTAAGAATTGTCCCAAGAGTTCAAAAACACAAAATCTCCAACTTCTTTTTTTTCATTATGTTCTTTACTCTCAGAAATTTCTCCAATAGGAGTTAATGCTACTACCTTGTAATTTTGTGGAATGGACAATGCGTTTTTAATAATAACTTCATCAAGCGCAGCAATCCAGCATGTTCCATAGCCCTCATTGGTAGCTGATAAAATAAAATGCTCCATAGCTATGGCACTATCAACTAAATAGTACTCTTTGTTTTCTACTTCTCCAGATGACGCTGGATCTGCCACTACAATAGCAGTCATTGGTGCTTCTAATATTGATTGCGACGCTGAATTATCCTTATTCATTATTGATTTAGATATTTGTTCTAGTTTTGTTTTATCTTGGACGATAATAAATTTATAAGAATTATTATTCTTCCATGATGGTGACATCATAGCTGCATTAATCATTCTATCTAATTTATTTGTATCTATGGGGGTGTCCTTAAATTTTTTAACACTTTTTCTAGTTTTGACTACATCATAAAAATCCATATAATCACACTCCTTTAATTTTAGTATGTGTAATTATTTAATAAATAATGTAGTTATTTTTTTAAAATATTCTTATAAATATTAAAATACTTTTCCCAAAATTTCTGTATACTAAATTCGTTTACAACAATGTTATGTAGGTTTTCACCTTTTACATTTAAATTACTCCTATCTAAATACACTTCTTTCATAGCTTCATAAATATTTTCACTGTTTTGGTGTTTTATTTTATATCCACTATTTTCATCCAATATACACTCTAAATCTCCTACTTCGGTATAAATCAACGATTTCTTTACAATTCCGGATTCTAAAACCGTTAAAGGTGGCGCTCCGCCTTCACTTAAAGATGCCAAAACACTAACACTAGCGGAGTTTATATAGTCTATCGGATTGGACACATTTCCGACCATTATAATTTTTTTTTCTAGTTTTAATTCTACTATTAACTGTTCTAATTCATGTCGTAAATCACCATCTCCAACTAAAAGTAGCTTTACATCATGAAACTCATCCGATAATTTTTTAAAAGCCAGTATAACTTCTTTATGGTTTTTTATTGGATGAAACCTTGCCACCATTACATATACAAAATCCTTCTTGTTTAAACACAAGCTATTTCGTATATCTTCAGCGCTAATCATTATTCTATTGCCTTTTATATCTATACCATTATTTACAACTGATTTGTTTCCTCTGATTTTTTTTTCTTCCAATAAACGCTTCAAGTTATTTGAAACACAAATATAATTATCAAAACTTTTTAAACCTAAAATACTTAGTGGAGTGAAAATGAAATATTTTATTTTACTATTAAGAAAATCATATCTAAAATCACTGTGAACTACAGCTACTGTCGGTAAGTCTATTTTTCTTTTCAAAATCAAATGTATTAAGAAGGATTTTGGTCCATGGAAATTCACTATACTTATTGAATTACTTCTTATAAAATGAACTAAGTCGTAATTATTTAATTTCTTACTAAATAGTTTAAAGCTAATATCCATAACTTTAACCTTTGAGTAAAGCGGACCTTCTCCTACACAACCAATTATATTCTCAAAATTTTTATTAAATTTGCTGCATATATTTAATACGTGGTTTCCACCCCCACCATTATCATTTCCTGATATGATATGCAAAACTTTAATATGCATCCCCTCCCTTAGAACTCCCTTTATTTGACTCTATACTTTTCTTTAATCACCATTGTGATAAATTTAGGTATAGACGCTAATCTTTTAATTCTGAAAGGTTCCTTTGCAACTCTATATAACCATTCCATACCTATATTAATCATCCATTTAGGTGCACGTTTAAGATTACCAGCTATAATATCAAAACTTCCTCCAACTCCCATAAATACACTACAAGGAAGTCTGTCCATATATTTAGCTATAAATATCTCTTGTCTGGGACATCCCATTGCAACAAATAACACTTTTGGATTTACCTTTTGTATTTCCTCTAATAGTTCTTCACAATTGTCCATTTCAAAATATCCATCATGGCTACCTAAAATATCTAATTTTCTATATTTAGTTCGTAAATTAATATTACACATATCCCCAGTTTCATTAGTTGCCCCTAATAGATATATCCCATTGCCCTCTTTTTCACATTTTTTCACTATGCGATCCATGAGTTCTACACCAGCTATTTTTTCTTTCACAGGCATTCCTACAATTTTCGAACATATTACTGTACTAATACCGTCTGGAATGATGATAGAATTCTCACTAGTTAAATTATCTAACAATACATTGTTTTGTAGACCATTAAGAAGCACTTCTGGATTCCCTGAAACAATATGCACTTTTTTAAAATCATCTATACATTTAAGTAACTCTTCCATATTATCATTAAAAATTCCGTACTGGAAAATCTTTGTTATCATAAAATCCCTCCACATCTATATTCTATATATATATCCTTGCTATTTAATAATGCTTCCGCTGTAGCTAACGA
>JANZQE010000179.1:0-5821 GCA_038040705.1 Clostridium sp.
TGCAAGAGCTAGAAGAAAGAGCATTTAGAGATATGCTTATTTCAGATAGAGAGTTTTGGCATTTCCGTATGTTGGAAGATGATTATGATATTGAATTATGGAATCCAGTATTAACTTTTTATCAAAAATCTCCAGATCAAAGATATATTGCTGATTCTAACTATGTTGGAAAAATTGATTTGATGACAGTATCTGATGTAGTGGATAAGTTTGGTTATTTGATGAATTCAAAACAATTAGAATCTCTTCAAAAAATATATCCAGCAAGATCAGCTCAATATCAAGTTAATGGTTATCAAAATGATGGATCATACTATGATGCTACAAGATCTCATGAATGGAATACAAATATGCCAGGTTTAGCATATAGACAATATGCAAGTAACTACATGGCTGATCCAGAACGTGGTGGAGATATTGTTACACAAATACTTTCTCAAAGTGAAGACTTAGAAGGATTTGGAGATAGTAATTTAATGAGAGTTTCTACTATATATTGGAAAACACAAAGAAAAGTAGGTCACTTAACTAAAGTAGAATTAGATGGTGAAGTAATTCAAGAGATCATTGATGAAACTTATAAAGTAACTCAAAAACCTGTTTATGATACATCTATCTTTAAAAACAAAAGTAAAGAAACTTTATTACAAGGAGAGCATGTAGATTGGATTTGGATAAATGAAGTTTGGGGTGGTGTAAAAGTTGGACCTAATGTTCCTGCAATGTGGAAGACTACAATGGATGATAATGTAAATCCAATATATTTAGGTGTTAATAGAACTAAACCTGGAAGGTTGCCATTTCAATTTAAAGGTAACAATTCACTTTATGGATGTAAACTTCCTGTAGAAGGTAGAGTATTTTCTGATAGAAACACAAGATCTACTTCTTTAGTAGATTTAATGAAAGCATATCAAGTTGGTTATAACATGGTTAATAATCAAATTGCTGACATTTTAATAGATGAACTTGGAACCGTGATAATGTTTGATCAGAATGCATTACCACGTCACTCTATGGGTGAAGATTGGGGTAAAAACAATTATGCTAAAGCATGGGTGGCAATGAAGGATTTTCAAATGCTACCATTAGATACTTCTATTACTAATACAGAAAATGCAACAAATTTCAATCACTATCAAACTCTTAATATGGAGCAGACTAGTAGATTGATGTCAAGAATTCAATTAGCAAACTATTTTAAACAGCAATGCTTTGATGCAATAGGTATTAACCCACAACGTCTAGGAGGAGCTGTATCAGCTCAAACTGCAACAGGGGTAGTTAATGCTATGCAACAGTCTTACGCTCAAACAGAGATCTATTTTGTACAGCATTCAGATCATTTGATGCCTAGAGTACACCAAATGAGAACTGATTTAGCACAATATTATTACAGTACAAATCCAAGTGTAAGATTATCATATATATCTACTGAAGCACAAAAGGTAAACTTTACAATTAATGGTACTGATTTATTACTAAGAGATTTTAATGTTTTTGCAACAACTAAAACAAATCATAGACAAGTTCTAGAACAATTAAAGCAAATGGCTTTAACTAATAATACTACAGGAGCTTCTATTTATGAATTAGGTAACATTGTTAAAGCTGACTCCATTGCTGAAGTAACAGATATCTTAAAAGATTCTGAAACTAGAATGCAAGAACAAAGAGAGCAAGAAATGCAACAGCAACGTCAAATGCAAGAAGAACAACTTCAAGCTAAAGCTCAAGAAGAGCAAATGAAGTTACAAACTGAAATGCAAGAAAATGATAAGGATAGACAAAATGATTTAACTATTGCTGAAATTAGAGCTGCTGGATATGGTGCTGGATCTGATATAAATGAGAATCAAGTATCAGATTATCAAGATGCTATGAAAGATATTAGAGAAACTACTAGATATCAACAACAAGCAAATCTTAAGCGTGAAGAAATGAACACTAAAGGTACTCTTGAAAAAAGTAGATTAGAAGTAGAGAGAGAAAAAATTGCAGCAGATATGTCAATTGCTCAAACTCAATTGGCAATTGCAAGAGAAAATAAAAACAAATATGATAATCCTTCTTCTAAAAAGAAAGAAGATAAATAATTACTGTTAGCTATATACTGCAAAAAACTTTAGCCTTATTTCAAATTATATAAGTTTATTCTTTTATAACTGGTTAAACTTTTTGTATATTATATATATAAGTATTAAATATTAAAACCAACAAATATGAATACAAAAGAAAACACTGTGAGCAGTAGCGTAGAAACATTAGACATTAACCTAGATGAGATCTTTAACGGAGCTCCAGGAGCTGGGGATGTAACACTACCTACAGAAGAAAAAGACAAACCAAATATTTTTACAGGAAGAAACAAAAAAGCTGATTTTTCATTTGCTGATCCTGATGAAGATGGTGTGGATGATTTAACAGCAAAATCAGAAGAAGTTGAAGAAACTAAAGAAACTGAAAAAGAAGATGTTAAAATGTCTAAGGAAGACACTGATGACATTATGGATTCTTTAACAGAAGATGATGAGGAAACTGAAGAAGAAAAAAAGGAAACAAGAGGTAGAAAATCTATATCTGGTATAAGTGATGTATTTAGCAAACTTATAAAAGATGATAAAATTGTTCCTTTTGATGATGATAAAGAATTAGCAGATTATTCAGCTAAAGATTGGGAAGAACTTATTGAAGCTAATTTAGAAGAGAAAGCTAATCAAGCAAGACGTGAAACTCCAAAACAATTTTTTGCAAGTTTACCAGAAGAGTTGCAAGTTGCTGCTAGATATGTAGCTGATGGAGGACAAGATTTAAAAGGTTTATTTTCAACTTTAGCTCAAGTAGAAGAAACCAGAACTTTAGATATCAAGTCAGAATCAGGACAAGAAACAATTATCAGAGAGTATTTAGGTGCTACAGGATATGGGACACAAGAAGAAATTTCTGAAGAAATTGAAATTTGGAAAGATTTAGGAAAATTAGAAACTCAAGCTTCTAAGTTTAAACCTAAGTTAGATAAAATGCAAGAAAAAGTTGTTGCTAAGAAAATTGAAGAGCAAGATCTTAAAAGAAAGCAGCAAGAACAAGCATCTAAAACATACATGTCTAATGTATATGAAACATTAAAAGACGGTAATTTAGGTGATATTAAAGTAGATAAAAGAACACAAGCAATGTTGTATAATGGTTTAGTTCAACCAAGCTATCCTTCAGTTAGTGGAAAAAATACAAATTTACTTGGGCATCTATTAGAAAAGTATCAGTTTGTTGAACCAAATTACGGTTTAATTTCTGAAGCTTTATGGTTATTGCAAGATCCGGAAGGATACAAATCAAAAATCATGGATAAAGGAGCTCAAAAGAGTGTTGAACAAACAGTTAGAAAATTAAAAACTGAACAGGCAAACGCAGGTGGATCCAGTTCTCTAGGTATACAAGAGAAGGAAGAGACAACAAGAAAGCCAGCTGGTAAGAAATTACCAAGAACCAACAACATTTTCAAAAGGATTTAATAATCATAAATAAATAAATAATAACAATTAAAAACAATTAAAAATTATGGCAACTCCAGTATTAAATAATGGGATTTTCCTGAGAGATACAAGCTACAAAGCTAGTTCTCATGTTGATTCTTATCACCTAACCCAAATGCTCGGCAATGCTGAGCCTATGGATATGGGACCAGTAGATCTTTGGGCAATGACCCAAAAGGTAGAAATGCCTTTGTATCAAATGGCTTCATTCGGTGGAAAGAATACTATCATGGTAGACAATGCACGTGGTGAGTACAAATGGCAAACTCCTATTGCTCAAGATCTTCCTTACATTGTGGCAGACATTGAAGCAGGAAACACAAGCAAAGGTGTAGATGGTACACTTTTCAAAATTAAAATTTCCAAAAGAACTTTTGGTCATGGTGATATTATCACTTATGATAAGTACAATGGATTAGAACTTTACATTACAGCTGATGATATTATCCCAGCAGGTGACGGTTTTATCTATACTGTTCAATTGGTAAACAACAACAATGCAGCTATCTTGGATAACAAGTATTTAGCTAAAGGTACTAAGTTCTTCAGAAAAGGTTCTGCAAGAGGTGAGTACGGAGAAAGATTCTCTGACATTGAAACTGGCTCTGGTTTCCGTGAATTCTACAACTTTGTAGGAGGAGCAGAAGCACACGTACATTATTCTATTTCTAGCCGTGCTGATCTTATGATCAAAGGTGGTTTGAATGCTGATGGTACTGTACCAGTAACTGAAATATGGAGAAACTTTAACACAGATCCTAATAACCCTTCTGTTCCTTCTATTGAAGGTCTGATTGCTAATATGGGTAAAGCTGGTGCAAGAGAAGCATTTGAAAATGGTACTCTTACTAGAACTTTCATTACTAATATGGAAGCAGCTCACCTATCTAAAATTGCTACGGATATTGAAACTTACCTTATGTGGGGTAAGGGTGGTAGAGTTAAGCAAGACGGACCAGATGATATTAGATTATCTGTTGGTCTTTGGGCTCAGTTAGATAACTCTTTCAAAAGAGTATATAACAAGTCTTCTTTCACTCTTGACATGTTTAAGTCTGAACTTTACAACTTCTACCAAGGTAAAGTTGAATTTAAAGGTCCAGACCCACAAAGATCACTTGTTGTACAAACAGGTATTGCCGGTATGCAACTAATTAACAAAGCTATTGCTGATGAAGTATATGGTTCTGGTTTAGTTCAAAATGCTAGTGATATTGGTGCAGTAAAAGGTTCTGGTATGGATTTAGATTATGGTTTTGCTTACACAAGCTTTACTATTCCTTTCCTTGCTAATGTTAAGTTTGTGCTTAACCCAGCATTTGATAACTTGAACACTAATGATATTGAGAATCCATTAATTGATGGAAGACCTTTAAGCTCTTATAGCTTTATCATTTTTGATGTTACTGATGAAGGAAATGATAACATTCATTTGTTGAAACTTTCTTGGGATAATCAACTTAAGTGGTTCTACCAAAATGGTACTATGGACTATATGGGAAGAACTCAAGGGTTTGCATCTACAGGAAACTTTAATGGTTACCGTGTAATGATGTCTCAAACTATGCCTGCTATTTGGGTAAAAGATCCAACCAAAGTTCTTAAAATTGTAATGAGAAACCCTATTACAGGAGGATCATTCTAGAACTAATAATTAAAGGGGAGGGGTTAAACCTCCTCCCTTTTTTTTTAATCTTTAAAACAAATAATTATGGGACTAGATATAAAAAAAGCAAATAAAACAACTGAATTTACTAATTTAAGTGTGTCTAAAATTATTGCTTCTAAAGCTGTTGGTAAAGATATATTAGTCAAAGACTATGCAAATAATGCTGCAGCAGTAGCAGCAGGTTTAGTCCAAGGTGATCTATATCATTCTACTGGTGATTTAAAGGTGGTAGTTTAATAAAAGTCAAAAACTTTAGCAAGTGTAAAATCTTGCTTTAGAAATATTAATAATAAACGTACAAATTTTTGTACTTTTGACTGACAAATAGTTATTAATTAAAAAACCAAAAAAAAATGAATGATTACACAATTGTAGAAAAGTATCAACAAACCAAAGATCAGACTATTGCTATACGCCCTTATTTTAATCCAAGTAAGGAAAACATGGGATTAGAACAATATGGTCTTTCACTTCATGATGGAGTATTCCATGAAGAATCTTTAGCCTGTTTAGAAATGAATGGTGTTAAAAGATATGTTACTGGACTTAATGAATTTGCACCTGAAGTAAAATTACTACCAAAGGATAAGAAAAAAGCAAAGATTAAAGAGATAAGAGA
>JANZQE010000180.1:0-5352 GCA_038040705.1 Clostridium sp.
TTCTATAATCGGTAGTGGAATATCATTCCTACTGTTTAAATCAATGGGCGGATTTAGAGAGTTTGGATGGATGGTGCCTTGGCAGGCAATAACTATTGCGGGGGTAGCATCTATAGTTATTGGGTATTTATCAGTATTATCACCACTTTCAAGAATTAAGAAAGAAAACCTAATTGAAGCAGTTAGAGAAGATTAAAATTGTATCAAAGCAGGTGTTGAAAAGCTATATAAGTTAACTTATATAGCTTTAGTTTGGTGTTAAATATTTGGTTGTAAAACAACTAGGTTATTTCCTAACTTTGTATTTTTCCAATTAAAGGATATACATGAATCTAATTTAGGATCATACATATTAACTGCTTCATCTTTTAGAAACATTTTAAGGTTAAAGGCTGCATATATAAAAGCTGCTTTTTTCTTATTTACACTTGAATATTTTCTCATATTAATTAATCCACAAGCTGCGCCAGCTAAATGAAATGAAGGATTATATAAACTGTTACGACTATCTGAAACAATTAATTTCACATTCTCCCGAAGCTTAGATATAAGCTGTCTTAAAAGGGTCATTCCTTTTCCTTGGGGTAGATCTGCTTCGATCATACCATCACTTAAACTTTCACAAACCTTACTCCATAATTCTCTATCTGATTGTTTATCAATATCTAAATAATCCCCTAATGTAATGGATTCAAGATATCTTAAATCATGGAAAACATTACAATCTTCTAGAAAGTCACAAAAGTCTATAATAACAGGTTTATTTTCAGTTATTATAATATTATCTCCTTGAAAATCACCATGTGCATATGAGGTAAGACAAGTTACATTTAAATTACCCCATATATTTTCATTATTAAAATAATAATATGGATTAGGTAGGAATGTGTCAGTTCCATCTAAAGATATCCATTTTATATTTTTGTCTATCCCTATGGATTCGAAGGATTGTATATATTTACTATCCATATATCTATATGAAAGTTCATTTTTAACTATATCCATTGGAGACATGCTTTTTTTTACGTGTTCTTTATTCCATGTAAATAAAAACTTAGTTATTGTTGATATTATATTATCCTTAAGTTCGTCTTCTTTAAGAACCTTGTCCAAAAACGTCTCACTCTTGTATATATCATCACCTGCTAAATCATATAAATTAACATATGCTGTAGCCCTATTTTTATCTTGAATTTTATAACTAGCTATGAGTTTAGCAATATACTTTTGCATATTGTTTTTTGATGCTAGTCCATAGGCCTTTTGAAATAATGTTGCTTCATTGTTTTTGGTTACCTTTAAGATGCCTACTCTATTAGCAGTGCCGTATTCAACCATATATACGCCTGCCTCTGATCGACCACTTTTAAATGTCTTAATTACTTGAAAAGGTGCGATTTTATCTTTAGTTTCGAAACCTATATTATTAATCTGATTAATTACGTCTTCAATGACCATATTTAAAAACCTCCTAAAACCCTTTATAAAGTTAAGCTCAAAAGAGGTGTTTCCTAAAATGAGCTTAAGTACGTACATTATAATATAAACACTGAAAATACACAAATTAAAACTGCTACTGATGATGATAAAAAAGCAAAATCTAATTTAAAGTAGATTTTGCCTTTTTTCTATATTTAACCCATATTATAAGTAACAATATTAATATAACTGTACAAATACCTGATAATATAAAACAAAATCTAGCTCCATATTTCTCTGCTATAAATCCTGAAAATAGGCTTCCGATTGGAGTAAATCCAGCAAACACAAGTGAGTACACACTCATTACTCGTCCTCTGTATTCATCTTCAGAATTTAGTTGCAACGTGGAATTAGCAGTGGTTGAAAAAAACATATTGAATATTCCAGTTAGTGCTAAACTTAGTGCAGTTAAATAATATAAATTACTCATACCTGTGAATATAAGCATTATTCCAATGCAAATTGAGCTACCTATCATAAGAGTTCTTTTTGGAGTGCCCTTACTTTTAAGGGTGACGAGAAGTGCCCCGACAAGGGAACCTGCTCCAAGTGCAGATAATAAAACACCATAAGTTTTTGCACCCATATGTAATACATTTTTAGTGAATACAGGTATTAAGACAGCGTAGTTAAAAACAAATACTCCCATTATACTTACTAATATAAGGGTTTCCAGTAAAATAGGCTTATTTTTTATATACTTAAGGCCATCCACTATTTCCTTTAATATGCCTTTTTCAGAGGTTTTCATTCTAACATAAGTAACTGCTTCAATATGAACAAGTCCATAGATTACTGCCATAAAGCTAAAACCATTTAATAAAAAACACCAACCTGCTCCTAGGTACCCCATAAGAACAGCTCCAATAGCAGGTCCAATAATTCTCGCTAAATTAAAAGTGGCAGAATTTAATGCAATGGCATTCATCAAATCTTCTTTTCCGACTATTTCCATATTAAAAGCTTGCCTAGTTGGCATATCTAAAGTATTGCAAAATCCAAGACACAAGGCTAAAATTAGTATGTATTCGTATTTCAATGTATTTGTAAACACTAACGCCGACAATGTAAAAGCTAGTAGCATGGCGACTGTCTGAGTGAATATCAGTATTTTTTTCTTTGGAAACTTATCCGTTAGTACCCCAGCAAATAATGAGAAAAAGGTTACTGGTAAAAATTGCATAGTACCAACAAGCCCAAGTAAAAATGGAGACCCAGTTAAGGAAAGTACAAGCCAGGATTGTCCTATGTTTTGGGTCCAAGTACCTATTAAGGAAATACACTGTCCAAACCAAAAATATCTATAATTCTTATGTGTAAGAGCATGAAAATTTATGTTGACAAATCTCTTAGTAGAAGCTGTTATATTCAATTTTATCATCCCCTAATAAATGTATCTAAAATTCTTACCAATTTTAATAATAAGGTATTATTGTTTTCAATGCAACTACAAATTTATTGTTTAGGTGGACAAGAAACTTGCCAAGTGCCACCTGGGTGGCACTTGCAATTTAATTAAAATTGAGCTAAAATAAGGATATATTTAACTTATTTCAAATAATTTTAAGAGGTGTTAATACATGGAAATTATTTTGTGCATTGTTGCAATAGTAGCAATGATGGTAGCAGTAGGGTATTCAGTTTTAGTAACTACAGGATATAACAATTTCAGAGGGATAAATCTTCAATTAGATGATATGTATAAAAGCACAGATGAGATGGCGTTTGAGGTATATGAACAGTTAAAAAGTAAAGGCAAAGAATGTGAAATACTGGAGACAGGTAAAGAGTATCCTAAATTTTTAATAAACGGAAAGAAATATATAATGATTCATAAAATAGCTTCGATGAGTGGATTTCCCGTACAAGCAATACAACTAAAAATTTGTAAAGAATAAAGAAATCTGTTTTTTAAAGATAATGTTTTTAATGATAGCAATGCAAGTGCGACATCCCTATATTTATTTAGGAATGTTGCACTTGCCTTTTTATTATAAGTCTTTTGTAGGATTAAAATAATTGATCCATTTATATACTATATATTGACAACTATAAACAATGTGTTTATAATTAACAGTGTTCACTATAATATATAATGTTACGAATAATAATTGAGGTGTAAGTATGGGAATAACCGAAAGGCGCGAAGCCGATAAGGAAATATTAAGAGCAAAAATATTTGACGGTGCAAGTAGACTCATAATCGGAGAAGGGTATGAAAAGTTTTCTATTAGAAACCTTGCAAAAGAAATTGAATACTCTCCTGCTATGATCTATAACTACTTTAAAGACAAAGATGATATTATAAGGGCCATTACTATTCATAACTACGACAGAATATATAGAGAGCTTTCATGTGTTGAGTTTAAAAACATGTCACCTAAAACAGCGCTAAAAACGGGGCTTTTAAAATTTTCATATCTAATACTTAAGTTTAGAGAGCATTTTAAGGCTACACTTTTAAGTGGTGTTAATAATACAGACGGGATATCAGATGATAACGTGGGTATGGACTTATTAATAAGTATACTAAATAGAGGAACTTCATCAGGAGATTTTATCATAGAAAATACTAAGTTCACAGCGTTTTTACTAACTACAGGTGTTTTGGGTGTGATGAATATGATTGTGTTAAATAACATATATGATGAAATTATGATAACTGATACAATAAACGGATACGTAGAAATACTTGTTAAAGGAGTTATTAAATAATGAAAAGAGGTAAAAAGATTATGGCTTGGGTTTTAGGTGTGGTTGCGATCCTTATATTAAGTATTGTTATGTGGTTTAACATTTCTTACTCTCCTATGAAATCAACATTTGAAAAACTCACAAAGGTTCAAATACTAAAAATGAAGCCTATAAATGAGGTGTTTACTACGGAGGATACTTCAAAATTACCATCGCCAGTGCAAAAATATTTTATATATTGCGGATACATTGGAACACCAAAAATGTCTAACATGAAAGCATATTACAAGAATGTAGATTTTGTACAATCCTCTAAAAAGCTGAAAATTGATTACATTCATTATAATTTTGTAGACCAACCAGAAAGAATTGCATTAATAGATACAAGTATGAAAGGGATACCCTTTGAGGGTATCGATAGTTATCAAAATGGCATAGGTTCAATGAAGGGAGTAATCGCAAAGGGCATAACTTTATTTAACGAAAAGGGTGACGCGATGAACAAAGCAAGTCTTGTGGATTGTCTTGCAGAAGGTTTTTTAATGCCAAATCTTCTTTTACAAGACTATATTAAGTGGGAAGAAATTGATGAGACCCACACAAAGGCTACTATTACAAGTTATGGGATATCAGCAAGTGGAATTTTTGTCTTTGATACTAGCGGTGCCATGATAAGTTTCACCACTGATGATAGAGAGTATAATGATGGGAATGGTAAAACGCAAAAGGCGAAATGGTCAGCAGTTTGCGAAGACTATGAAGATATTAACGGTATCAAGTACCCGAAAACTTTAAAGGGAATATGGCATCTTGACACCGGAGATCTTATATATTTTCATAGTAGAAATATGGTCATAGAATATAATGTTACGGAGTAGACTTTTTTGAGGGAATTTATCTTTACTATAGGAGGGATTGCTATGAATAAGAAAATTAATATGATGTATTTTAGTGCCACAGGTACAACTAGAAAAGTAGTATCTGGTATAACAAAGAAAATTTCAGAGAACATAGATATGGATATAGTTATAAGCGAGATTGATTTTACAATGCCAGAAATCAGAAAAGAGCCAGTGTGCTTTACAGAAGAAGATATTGTTATTATAGGAGTTCCAGTTTATGCAGGAAGAGTCCCTAACGTATTATTAAATTATTTAAATTCTATTGTGGGTAGCG
>JANZQE010000181.1:0-2900 GCA_038040705.1 Clostridium sp.
CTTTTAGATTACTTAATCTCTTTGTTGCATATTTGTCCTTTAGCGCACTGGCTAGCTATTTATCTACACTATATTTCTTTCATTTAGTTTCCACTTAGTATATATGTCCTTTAAAAGGTTTGAGCGAAATTTATTAAAATATATAGATTTATATAAGTGCCTTTAGTTTTTTTAGGGCTTTTTGCTTAATTCTTGCAAATTGATGGTAATTTTTATCACTATCACAGGCTATTTCTCTAAGGGATTTGTCCAAAATATAATATTTTTCTATTATTTCTGATGAAAATGTATATACTAGAAGAAACTTTTGTTGCTATAAGTATAAGAAATAAAAAAAATGTTAATTTTTCATATTTTTTAGTGTATTATTAGTTATAGGATTATGGATATTTATATTTATATTCACGTGTATCAGAAAGGAGTGGAGTGATTTGTCAGAAATATCAGCTAAAGTTGAAGATACAGTTGAGAAATTTAAGAATAAAGGTGAACGAGTAGAAATATACAAAACACCCATAAATTATGACGACGTTGTCTATCATTATGCGGTATACAGAAAGAACAATCAGGTCATTGGCCAGATCATCGTAACAACAGATGGAAAGGTACCACTGCTGGATCAAATTAAAGAAGTTCTGTGGATGGTAGTTGGGGTGAACTCGACGGTATCAAGTTTTTGGGGCGAATTCAGAGAGTGGGCACAAACCCCTACAGAACTATTGAGAAGGCAATTATGGGTTCTAAATAGTGTTGAAAAAAGCTTTGATATGTCTGACGATATACAAAAATCGTTTGCTCAGTTTAAGAATGTGCCAAGCACATTGCTTGAAGAACAAATAAAGATGGTACAAGCGGTTAAGGAGGGTGTGGAGTATAACAATGCCATGCAGGAGATTACGGTTGAAACTGCTAAAAGAATGACGGAATACTGGAAAAAAATTATGGGTAGCAAATATAAGCAACACGTTAGTATGGTTGATACTTATGATGACAGAAAAAAGGTACTTAATTATGTCAAAGATCAAGTAACAATTTTTAAACCGAAAAAATGGATGTTATACAGTGATTTAAAGGCACAGCATCGATCATTTTCGCTCAGCCCCGCAGACCTTAAAGCTCATAAAGATGTAAAAGATGATATCTACGGAGAAGCAGCCAGTAAAGCGGTGTTCAAAGGAACAATGGAAAGAAACAGGAATCCAAAGGTATGAGGCATTCGCAAAGAGAAAAAGTTATTAGCAATCTACATCTATGTGCAATGTCAATGGTTATGGTTGATTATTTGGGACTCTCTTGTTATAATTAATGAAGCGTTACATACATTTACAATTGCATTTGTTAGGAGAGTTATATGGTAAATATTAAGATCAATAGATTAGTTTGGGGAATATTATTATTAATTTGTTTTCTAGGTATTATAGTTTCAAGCAAAGATATGCTATATATATATATTTATATTATTGGTTCAGGTATTGTTTTTATTAAAGATTACTATGATACAAAAAAACAATATGATCTCAACTGGAAAAATATAGTACTCATAAAAAGATGGCATATTTATGCAAATATTACCCAATGGTTATTTTGGATAGTTTTATTATATTTTTTATTTATATCTGTAAGCAGTCTTGGGTATAAAGCATTTATAATAGGCGACTTATTCGTTGTTGCAACTTTTGCTTCAATAAAGTATAAAAAACAAGGTCACTACTAAGTTTCTTTGATGCCAGGAAACTAAAAAAGGGACTGTCTCAATTTTCATTTGAGACAGTCCCTTTTTATGATTCCTGTATTTACAAACAAATACCTATTATGCTTTTGGAGGTGTTCCTTCAGCGTTTGATACAACTGCATCGATTTGGATTAAAGCATCTTTAAGTAAAGCTGATACTCCAACTGTAGTTCGTGCAGGAACACCGCTTGGGAAGAATGCTTTGTAAACTTCGTCTACAGCATCAATATCTGCGATATTTTTAAGGAAGATATTTACTCTAACCACATCGTCCATAACGTGGTCAACACTTTCTACAATTGCCTTGATGTTTTTTAAGCACTGTCCAGCCTGCTCTTTTACACCACCCGCTACCATATCAGCAGTTTTTGGATCTAAAGGTAATTGTGCTGAAATATGATTGTAATGAGAAAAAGCTACAGTTTGTGTAGATAGTGAACTTTTGGGTGCATTTTCAGTATTGTTTGCTTCTATAATTAGTCCATGTCTGTCTTCAACAAGTTGTGGTGGTGTACCATCTCCGTGTGACACCACTGCTTCAATTTGTACCAAAGCATCCATAGGTAAAGCTGAAACTGCAACTGTTGTCCGTGCAGGTACATAAGCTACGGCTCTTGCGATAGCCGAGTCTGGGAAAAATGTTGTATAAACTTCATTTACGGCTTCAATATCCGAGAAGTTTTTAAGGAAGATGTTAATTTTAACAATATCGTCAAAAGGAACATCGATACTTTCTAAAATTGCCTTAATATTCTTTAAGCACTGTCCAGCTTGCTCTTTTACTCCGCCCACTATAAGTCTACCAGATTTTGGATCGATAGGTAATTGTGCTGAAATATTATTGTAATGAGAAAAAGCTACAGCTTGCGTAGATAGAGAACTTGTTGGCGCATTTGCCGTGTTATTTGTAAGCTTTATGAGGTCGCCTGATTGTGGTGCGTTTGGAATTGTACCTTCACCGTTTGTAAGAAGTGCTTCAATTTGCACCAAAGCATCCATAGGCAAAGCTGCAACTGCGACTATCGTCCGTGTAGGCACATAGCTTGTGAAGAATGTTTTATAAACTTCGTCTACAGCGTCAATATCTTTGATATTCTTAACGTATACAGTGATTCTAACAACATCGTTCATAATATGGCCGATGCTATCTACAATTGCCTTGATATTT
>JANZQE010000182.1:0-2824 GCA_038040705.1 Clostridium sp.
TACAAATATCAAATAGTTCGTTATTTATTTATCATATAAGTATGATATTAATAGTTTTTTCAAAAATAAATTTCTAATAATTGCACTTTATATAAATACATTTTTAATATAATTCAATAATTTTCCACGTAAAATATACCACAGGCACCCTCACCAGCATGTGTTCCTACAACGCATCCAACCTCGCACTCTATAAAATCTATTTCGCGATCATTCATATGTGTTCTTAAGCTCTCTAGAATATTCTTATCACTAGCTCTAAGTAAAATACTTGTCTCTCCACTTTTTATTCCAGTTTTATCTAAATTTTTTAAAATAGTTTTTATTGCTTTTTTACTACCGCGAACTTTATCTATTACAGCCAGTTCACCATCTTTTATAGTTATAATTAATTTTATCCCAAGAAGTCCTCCTATAGCTCCAGCAGTTTTAGATAGTCTGCCCCCTTTAACTAAATTATCCAACGAGTCAAAAGCAAGAGAACTTTTTACATGGGGTATAGTTTCTTTTATTTTTTCTTCTATTTCAAATATATTATACCCTTGCTCGCATAATTTACAGGCTTTTAAAACTAGTATTCCAAGACCTGAAGTAACATTTAAACTATCAATTACCACGATGTCTTCTGTGTCTACCATTCCTTTAGCCATACAGGCTGAATGATAAGTTCCACTCATTTTTGAGGACATGTGAATAGAAACTATTTTATATCCTTGCCCTATATATTTATTATAACACTCCTCGAATCTGTGTGGAATTACTTGAGTTGTTGTAGGAAATTCCTCAGAACTCTCCATTTTTTTTAAATATTCTTGAAGATTAATATCTTCCCCATCCCTATAGGTTACATCCTCTATTTTCACAAGTAGAGGTAATACTTCTATATTATACTTGCTAATAATGTCTTTGCTCAAATCGCAAGTGCTATCTGTAATTATTTTAATCTTTTGCATTTAACTCCTCCTTGACTGCTTTCTGGGGGGATAAAACAATTAGTATTTAAGCAATGACTTATTTCATCTCTGGAAACCCTATCTGCCTAAGAGCTTCATAAGTCATAATAGCCACTGTGTTAGAAAGATTAAGAGACCTCGTTGTACTACTTACCATTGGCACTCTTATACATCTTTCTGGGTCACTATTTCGAACACTATCTGGAAGTCCTGAGGACTCTCTACCAAATATTATAAAATCTCCACTTTTAAATTCTACATCTGAATGAAATTTCGAAGCTTTTGTTGTAGAATAGTAAAATGTGGACTCTTTATATTTTTCTCTAAGTGCCTCATAAGACTCATGTATTTCTAAATCTAAATATGGCCAGTAATCTAGCCCTGCCCTTTTAACTTGTTTCTCGTCTAAACTAAATCCTAATGGTTTTACAAGGTGAAGTTTGCAATCAGCAAGCACGCAAGTTCTCCCAATATTACCAGTGTTTTGTGGGATTTCCGGTTGAAATAAAACTATATTAAAATTCACAATCTTCCTCCTTAAGTTCACATAAATACAAGACAATCCTTATTTGTTTTTATCAAATGTCATATGTACCTAGAGTTATATTACCCTATTTATATTGAATAGTAAAGATATACCAAATTAATGTATAATCCATACATTATAAACTACATTATTTTTTCTATTATCTCAGCCCTCTTATATGCTTTTTTAACTATTTCTTTTGGATAATTCATGTATTCTAAAAGTTTAATGGCATTTCTTGTTTGAGATACACCGCTTTTAATTTTATAATCAAAGCTTAGTCCCTTATTTGTATCAACCCTTTCACTAAAATAATAAAATTCAAAGTTCTCTTTTAAAATATGGACTAATTCTCTATCATGAGTAGCTACTATTGAAATAGTTTTTCCATTATTTATATATCTTAATATTTCTGCTGACATGGAAATTCTCTCTATGGGGTTTGTACCCCTAAATATTTCATCTATAGGACAGAATACAGGAACATCGTTTTCTATTGCTTTAATTATTCTATGAATTGATTCTACCTCAGCCATGTAAAAGCTCTTCCCTTTTGCGAGATCATCACTCGGGCTAATTGATGAAACTATGTTAAAGAATGGTGCATGATAATCTTTAGCCAAAACAAAATAAAAACATTGCGCCAAAATTATATTCACTCCAAGCATTCTTAAAAAAGTAGACTTTCCAGCCATGTTTGTGCCTGTAAGTACAATCCCTCCATCTTCTATGTTAATCGAGTTACTCACAGCATTCTCTATAAGAGGATGTATTCCTTCTACTATATTTAGAGTAACGTTCTTTATAAATTTAGGTTTTACAAATTGCTCATGTAAATTATTCTTATACCCTGAAATAGATATTAATGCTTCTAATTCTCCTACTGTATAGTAAAGGTCCATTAAGACTTCCTTTTGTTCTTTTATCTTATCAGATATGGAATAATATGCACTTTCTTCCAACAGAAATATTACAGAAAGAGATTCGAAAAATCCTCCCCACATATTTACAAAACCAATTAATTTTGTTCCTCTGTCTATATCCTTTATAGATTTAAGTATCCCTTTTATCTTGTCTCTATAATAGGTAATCTCACTATTATCTATACTTGCAATCTTTTTAGCTGCCACAATATTTTTTCTTAGGTAAAATATCCCAGTAGATTTAATAGCCTTTACTTCGTTATTATTTATAAGCATATTAATGGATGCAATTCCAAGTAGAACTATAATATACTCTTTACCTAGAAATATTGAAAGTAGAATTGCTATTAATGGTAGTACCTTACCAAAAAAAGTATAAATATAATATTTAGACTTATTTATAATAAGATTGTTATCCATCA
>JANZQE010000183.1:0-4921 GCA_038040705.1 Clostridium sp.
TTATATCCTAAATATTTAACGTCTATATCCACCGTTCTTCTAGATGGTTTATTCAGAAGGCATATAATTTCTAGACTAGATGGTTTTCGTGCTGATAAATACTTCATTAGATATTTAAGAGTTACTCCAGAGTCTATAATATCTTCTACTATTAGCACATGTTTTCCCTGAATATCAAAGTCTAGATCTTTTAAAATCCTTACAACTCCTGAAGTCTCGGTGGAACTCCCATAGCTAGATACTGCCATGAAATCCATTTTGCATGGAATTGTAATTTGTTTTATTAAATCTGACATAAACACAACAGAACCTTTTAGAACACCAATAAGTATAAGCTCTTTACCCGAATAATCATTACTTATCTTTGCACCCATTTGTCTTATTTTATCGTTTAACTGATCTTCGTTATACAATACTTCTTTAATATCATTATTCATTCTTATTCCTCGCTTTCAATTCTAATCTGCAATATATTTTTAGTACCCTTTGAAATCTTGAACTTTTCACTAACCCTGTGCCCTACTACCCAAGCTATATCCTCCCCAAAACATATTAATGGTATTTCATTTCTCTGTGCTTTGGGTATTTTTAAGTCCATTAGCAAATCTTTTAATTTTTTATTACCCGACATACCAAGTGGCATGAATTTATCTCCATCTTTTCTATACCTAAGTATTATTGGCTTCGCGATTTTATCATAATCAAAATATTTTATATAATCATTTGTTTTAACCTCATTGAAATCCAATTTAGATATAGTATGGATTGAAACTACTTTGTTTAAAGAATGAATAAATTTTCCACCATTAACATTTAAAACATACTCATTATTGTTAGCTACATCAGTATTGTTATAACTATTCTCTTTAATATGTATATGTATATTCCCATAACAATTTTCAACTATTATATTTTGAGGTAGCATTGTGGTTTTCCCTGTTTCATGTTTTTGAATATCTATAATGTTAGATATATGAATTTTTTCAATATTATATAAATTATGACGAACTTCAAAAAGCGCACTTCTTATAATTCTACTTACAATTGCTTCATGCAGCGCGAATGCACTATTATATATTATAACCCTTTGTTCCCCAATTTCACAATGTATTTTAAATTGTTTTGTTGAAATAGATTCTAAATAATCATTATCCACTTTAACGATATCTGATAGTCTATTTAAGGTTTTAATTATATCTTTATTAAAGTTTTCCTCCATGTATGGAATTAATTCTAACCTAACCTTGTTTCTTGCATATATAGTTTCTAAATTTGATTTATCTATTCTTGGATTTATATTATTTCCCTCACAATATTTTTCTATTTCTATTCTACTAAGATTAAGTACAGGCCTTACAAATATTTTATCACGAACAGGTCTTATACCTATTAGTCCTTCCATACCCGTTCCTCTCATTATCCTCATTAAAATGGTCTCAGCTTGATCATTGGCATTATGTGCCAGGGCAATTTTATTCGCACTTAATTTAATTATAAGCTCCTCAAAGAAATCATATCTAGCTTTTCGACCCGCCATTTCACAAGATAAATTATTCTGCTCGGCTATTATATTTACATCAACTTTTTTGCTATAAAAACCTATATTTAAGTCTTCACAAGTCTTTTTTGCATATTCCTCGTCCTTGTCCGATTCAATTCCTCGAAGACAATGGTTTAGATGTGCGCCAAAGAGTGTAATCCCTAGTTCATCCTTATGTTCATTTAAAATATGGAGAAGGCATGTGGAGTCAGGTCCACCAGAAAATGCAACTATAACCTTATCACCGACGACAAACATTGAATGTTCTTTTATATACTTCATAACTTTTTCAGGCAAAATTTTCACTTCCCAAACTTATTTTTTATAGAATTTAATTGTTTTATAAGTTTACATATTTTTAGTACCATATTACTATATCATATAATAATATATATTTTGCAATTTTTTCTCACATTACTCAAAAAAGAAAAAATGAAGAATATAAAGAGATGTTTAATCCACTTGCTCTTTTCTTCATTTTTTATTTTTTTCACATTTTACATTTTACGTTTTTTATTTCGTCATTAATATAAACTGTATATCTTTGAAACTAGAACTGTCATATCATCTTTTACCCTATTTCCGCTCAATTTTTTTGCCTCACCTAATAACCCATCTGCTAACTCTTTAGGATTGTTACAATTATTTTTACCTAAATAATCAACAAGCCAATCTATTCGCCCTACATTTTCATCATTATAATCTAAAACACCATCACTAAGCATTACTATAATATCCCCGTTTTTTAATTTCATTTGCTGAATATCAATGTCAGCTTTATCTAAAACACCAATAGGGAGGGATTTTGATTTTATGATCTCTAGACTTTCACCACATTTTAAGAAGGTTGCTACCGCCCCAACTTTCATAAAATCAATTTCTCCAGTATATAAGTCTATGCTGTTCAAATCTACGGTTGAAAATTTTTCTTGTTCTGAAAACTTTAATGTCATTATTGAGTTTACAGTATTAATAGCTGTAATTTTGCTAAACCCCGCTTGTGTAAATTTTTCTATTAATTCCACAGCAGCCTCACTTTCCCTCCCTGCCTCAGGACCCGATCCCATACCATCACTAATAATCGACATATAGCTTCCATCCGGGAGTTTACCAAAGCTGTAGCTATCTCCACTTGATTTTTCACCATCCTTACACTGACTAGCCACATGTGATACAACATGGAATTTAGGTGATTCTTCAATGGTTACCTTGCACATATTAGTCTTTGGATCTATGCTGCACCCCTCATCACTAACACACATACATTTTCCTGTGGCGCTATTAACAATTGGCAATAATTCTTTCACACACATTTGACTTCCTCTACAAGCATTAAGTGAGAATTTAATGCTTAGTCTTCCCATCTTGTCGTTTAAACACATAAGGTCATTGTACACAATTCTATTTTTATCTAGGGCTCTACATATAATATTCTCCATAGAAGTATCTATTTGAATTTCCGAATTAAAATCTCCCACAATTTCAGAAACAGAACCAGCCATATTGTTAATCTGATTTACTAAAAGCTCTCTACCTTCACTAAGTCTTGTTCTCCACATCTCGCTTATAATATGTCTATTAACAATGTCTTCTGCGTTTTTTAGAAGTGCGGTTCTCTTTATACATTTTCTCTCAATTTCTTCGGGAACGTTATCCGTCTTCGTCTCAAAATTTTGAATCAATTCTTCAAATGCTGCATATGTATAATGCAACTCCCTTTTCCAACACATAGTATTCATATTACAACTACTACATACTCTGTCTGCGAGTGTTTCAACTAATGCACTGCTTTTACTCTTCATTGCGAGCTTTTCATTATCCACTAAATTATTTAGTATACCTGACATATTACATAGTACGTCTGAAAAATTATTTAACCTTCCTACAAATATATCTTTTATTTTATTTATATATCCCTTTTCAATATTTAGCCTTTTCTTATCCGAGTTGAATTCTATAGATAATTCATCATATACTTTTAGTGGTATTAAAAGAAATATCAACGCCGATATCAGAGCCTCAAATATAATAAACTCCGAAGCTGTAATACTGTATATTTTTATTATTGAGAAAGACACTAAATAAGCTATTGCGCTTAACCACTTTCCTGTCTCTTTAAATATGCCTGTTATTAATCCACAAACACCATACATCCCTATAAATAATATCATATTTTCAGAAGACATTCCCACAATAATTCCCATAGCAACCCCTGATGCTGCACCTGCGCCACTTCCGTTAATATAAGCTATTATAATAACAAAAGCCAGCCCTAAAATATTTGTTATTGATATACTATAAATACTCATACCCCAAGTACCTGCTATTATTAAGGCACTGACTATGGACATGCTAATTATTTCTTCATTTGAAAATATATGTTTTGTTTTAACCTCTTTATAGCATAAAAGACTATAATCTAGAATAAAGTATAAAGGGAAGATACATAAAACTAAAAATATGGAGTTCAAAAAAGCCATTAACACACTTACCCTTAGGATAAAAAGATTGTAAATAAATAACTCAAATGTAATTATGCCAAACATGTACACCAAAGCCTTAGTTTTTACTTCTATCCCTCTAAAACTATGACTCAAAAAAGCAAGGGTGATTATTACTATTAAATATGATGGAAGTATCTTTATTCTATCATATAGTGTTATATACCCTACAAGGGTACCACCGGTGGCAATCATTGTAATCCTATCATCATTAAGAAATATTGTAGCTATTAAAAAAGCTATACCAAAGGGCGCAGTATTATTAAGAAGCAGAACTCTACTTATTAATAGACTTATTCCAAAATAGATGATGCCTCTTATAATCAGATTAACATTTAATGCATTTTTCTTTTGTGTTCCTTCTTTTATTTTCCTAAGTCTTTCATATGGAAATATATCAATTCCGTATTGCATATGATAAATCACCCTCCTTTAATAATTAGGACTTTATTATAACAATACGTTTTGGAAATAAATGTCATAACGTGAGATGTCCCTATTTTTTTTATGAGACATTTTTTCGTATATTTTTCACATTAATATTTTACAATATCCTATAATATAAAAAAACCTACCATATTTATATGGTAGGTTTTAAAATATAAAATGAAGCTTGTCGCTTCATAATATTATATATTTAAAAAAATTATACTTATATGATTTAACTCTCGACATTTTGCAGATAGAATTTAAAATAACATCAAAAAATAAAAAATAACTCAAAGCACGCTTATGAGTTATGGTAGCGGAAATAGGACTTGAACCTACGACCCTTCGGGTATGAACCGAATGCTCTAGCCAGCTGAGCTATTCCGCCATGATTGGTTGCGGGAGTAGGACTTGAACCTACGACCTTCGGGTTATGAGCCCGACGAGCTAC
>JANZQE010000184.1:0-2554 GCA_038040705.1 Clostridium sp.
TCTAATTTTTCTTTAGCTAAAATGATTTTTTCATTTAGTAATTTACTTTCAGTATTAAACATAAAATATTCCTCCTTATATTAGATAAACTTCATATAAATGTATTGACTGAGTAAGCATAATTAATTATATAAAAAATATGTGAAGGAAATATGTGGATTAAGTTGATTATATACTGATATTTCTAAACTTAAAAAGTCAGTTAACAAAGGAACAATAAAAAATTTTATACTTAATCGTAAGTAAATTTATTTTTTAATTAAAGTATTTTGACTTATGTCTTCATATCATCTACATATAAATTTTATATTATACTAACAAGGAGGTTTACAACATTAAATAGACGGCTTAGAAGTAAGTTTTACGGAGGAATATAATTATATGATTGATTATGAAAATGATAAAAAAAAAGGAAATAAAGATAGTCCTCATTCAATGAAACGTATGATGTCATTAATGCTGCTCTGCTGCGGTCTTCCAATATTGCTAATTGCAATCCTTCCATTTTTAAAGAATGGGAATAGCGGTACGTTAGTTTCATTAATATTTTTTCTTTGTCCCTTAATGATGCTTTTTATGGTACCAATGATGCTAAAAGGTTTCAAAAAAGACAAACCTGGCCCTGATAAGGAAAAACACCTTTAAAAATATAGCTCAAGACTATGAAGTATGTCTTGAGCTATATTTCTTGTATACCAAGTATTGATCTTTAAAAACATCTATTAGTACTTATGCTTCCAACTCATAGAACTAATAACTATTTTTCAAAAGCATCCTTAGAATTTTTTTCTTTTTTTGAACTACAACAGCTTTTTCCACTGCTATTCTCAGTATTTTTAGAATGACCACCACAACAGCCTAATCCTAATTTAGACATTGCATACATTACACCTATAAATATTAGTATTGTTACTATTGTTTCCATATTAATCTCTCCCTTTTGTTTTTCTTATAACCTATTATACAAAATACTTATAAATGTTTTATGTAGAAATGCACTGTTTAATAAAAAAACAGTAATAATAATAATAATGCTACATCACATGCCCGTATTATTTCTTCAACACTTTGTACATCACCCTGATATCTTGATAAGGATCCATTATATTAATTGGGAATTCATCAAATGGCATTGACATGGCATCTAAACCGAGTGAAGCTACGTATTTTGTTCTATAATAAAAACAGGCAATCTTCATTAGTACTTCACAACCTTTTGATACACTTTTTATATGATGTGCCAACCTAAATGGCCTTATTACAAAATTTAAAAATTAAAAATTGGAATTTACTGTTATAACAATACCTTAGGGATATACCCTATATCAATTTACGAGTAAGCTTGACGAAAAACATATTGTAAAAAAAGAAGAAATATTATAGGAAAAGGTGTGTATATAAAAATGAAGGAAGAAAAAAAAATTAATAGATTCAACGTCCTACTTGTAATTATGTTTGCTATATTTTCACTAGTAATCTCAAGATTATATTATATACAAGTATTGAATGGACAATATTACAAGAATATAGTAAAAGCTACTGCTCATAATATTGTAACAGTAGAGGCACCAAGAGGTCTCATAACAGACAAAAATGGAATAGGCCTTGCAACAGAAGTTCCGGGTTATAACCTTATATACACAGATACAGCTGAAACTGGTACACAGATATTTAGAACACTTCAAAAAGTATTTAAAATTTTTGATGAAAATGGAGAAGTTCAGTCAGATAACTTCCCTTTAAAAATTGAACCATATAGATTTGAATTTGGTTCAAATGATCCTAGGGGAATAGAAATTTTAAAGTTAAGATTTTTAAAAGATAGAGGGCTTCAAGGTAATATATTGAAAACAAAATTTAAAAATAAAAGAGAGAATGATTTAACCTCAGTTGAAACTACTCAGCTTGATACTGAACTTTTGAAATTAACTCCAGGGCATATATATAATAAACTTCTTAAAGCGTATGGCGTAATAGAAGGAGTTTCAAGTTTAAATCTACAGAAAACACCAGCTGAAATAAGAAGGTATCTAATCGTGAAAGATGATATAAAAATGAATTTTTTTTCTGCATACAAATCAATAAACATAGCAACTAATATAAAGAAAGATACATCGTTTATCTTCGAGCAAAGTCTCTCAGAATTGCCTGGAATTAAAGTTGAAAGCAAGCCTATGAGACAATATCCCTATGGAGAACTTGCTTCATCAGTTTTAGGTTATATAAGTAAAATAAGCCCTACAGAAAAAGAAAAATATACAGCAATGGGTTATGACATAAGCAAGGATTATGTTGGAATTACTGGAATTGAAGCTTCATTGGAAAGAAATCTCAAAGGAGATAACGGAGGTGTAGATGCGAAGAATGGAATTTCTAGTAAGGAGGTAACCCCTGGAAATAATGTCCAGCTTACAATAGATTCAAGTTTGCAATATGCCACAGAAAACGCTTTAAATAGTGAAATGAAGCTGTTACAAAGTAAAGGGACTGTGAAAGATTTAAATGTATCAAACGCTACAAGAGGAGCCGCCGTTGTCATAGATATTCATACTGG
>JANZQE010000185.1:0-5038 GCA_038040705.1 Clostridium sp.
ACTTTATGAGTCTTGCGGATTTGAAGAGATTTCAGTAATGGATTATTATATAGTTTGTTAAGGTATTAGGTTATTTATAAGTAATATTTTTTGATGATGCCACTTGCCACGTTGGTGGCATGCGACATCTCATTTTTTTTACTACCAGGTATGTCCTTCAGTGCATTTGTGATTACCCGAATGTCCCTCAGTTAGTTCACATTTTCGCACTCCGCACTTAGGACAAGAATTGCTACAATGTGCTGGAGTTTCATCTTTATTAGAAGAATTAATTAGTTGGCCTTTAACTAATGGTTCCTTTTGCATAAAACCGTCATAAGGAATAGTTACCATCTCACAACATCTCCTTGTAGTTTATTCTTATAGTTATTATTTGATTTATATTGATTTATATCCTCATTTAATAGTAGTAAATATGTAAAAATTTAAAAAAACTTAAAGCAATCTTAAAGCAATCTTAAAGGGGTATTGAAATTGAACTAAGAGAAGATATAGTGTATACTGATTTTTAAACATAAAAATGGAGGTAACATAATGAAAGTGCTAGGAGTAGTAGGAAGTAGAAGGAAAAATGGTAATACAGCATATTTAGTAGAACAAGCATTACAGGCAATTGAGTCTAAGGAAGTAGAAACCGAGCTGATTTTTCTTGGGGATTATAATATTCGTGGGTGCACTGGATGTGAAGGGTGTAAAGATACATATAAATGTGTAATAAAGGATGATATGCAGAAAATATATCCCCTTATAATGAGTGCTGATGCTATTGTTTTAGGGTCGCCAACATATTTTTATAACATAACCGCAGATATGAAAGCTTTTATAGAAAGACTGTATTGTTTTCAGGTATTTGCAGAAGATGACCGCTCCGTTTGGTCAAGTATAAATGAAGCGTTAGGCGGAAAATATGCAGCAGTTATATCTATTTGTGAGCAAAATGATGAAAAGGATATGGGATTTACGGCTGAGGCTATGAGTATGCCACTTGAAGGCTTAGGATATAGAGTAATTGAGACTGTTAAAGTTTTGAGATTGTTTAAAAAGGGAGATGTACTGCAAAGTAAAGACGCTTTAGAGCAAGTACAAAAAGCTGGGAGAAAATTAGAAAAAACTATTAGGTTAAGGGAAGAAACAAAGAAAAATTTAAATAAATAATTTTAATTCGCAATATGACAACATTCCCCTAATTCGGCAAAAATAATATGTTAAAATGTATTATATGACATTTATAATTTTGAAATAAAAATTAAGACTGCGAATAGGGGAAATGAATATGAACGTGATAATAGTAGAGGATGATAAAATACAAAGTGAAAATCTAAAGAAGATGATACAGCAGATAGATAAAGGTATAAATATATATGAATCTGAAGATATGGATGATGCTTTAGGAATTGCAACTGCGTATAATATAGATATATTTTACATAGACATTTCTTTAAAGAATTCTTCGGGGTTAGATTTTGCAATAGAGATTCGAAAAACACCCAAATATGAATTTAGTTTGATTATTTTCTTAACAACTCACGTTAAATATATATCTAAAGCGTTTAAGGAAGTGCATTGTTACGATTATATTCTAAAGCCTTATGATATAGCTGATGTAATGAATATGACAAAACGATATATATTAAACGGTGGTAATACACAGGATGCTCCAGTAGGAAAGAGGCACGCAATATTTGAAATCAGAAAAGGTATCAATCTAAAAGTATATGTAGATGAGATAATGTTTGTAGAAGTAAGTATTGGCAAATGTATGATACATACAGTGAATGGTGTTTATAAAATCAGTAATTCAACACTAAAAGATGTTCTTAAACGTATAAATTGTAACAATATAATTCAATGTCACAAATCATTTATTGTGAATGTTAAACAAATAAAAAAAATACAGAATATAGGTAATAAACTGAGTAAAATTTACTTTGAAAACTATGATAAAAACGCTTTTTTAGGATACAAGTATAAAAAGACAATAATGGAACTATTTCAACAATGTGGTTAAAAAGGAGCAAAATAAATGCTAGAGATACTACAACAATCTATAGCTAATGTCATCGAAATAACTATTTTTATGACATTATGGTCAAAAATATCTTTGAATGATGAAAATAATTGGTTTAAAAACCTAATTATAATTTTAATAGAATTAATGATACTATGGCTAACAATTAAAATAAACAATCATATATATGTAATTATTGAATATATAAGTATGATATTTCTAATGAAATTCATGTATAATAGGCTGTTTAGCAAGGTGATATGCGAGTTTATAGTTTTTTTAGGCATAAATAAACTTTTGCAAACACTCCTAATTGGTTGTGCATATTTAATTGGGTTTCCATATTCTGATACATATAAGTGGGATATAACCTTTCTTTTAGTAGAATTAATATTTATAATTATCATATTAAAATATAATTTTATTAAAAAAGCAAAGAGAATCCTGAGATTAGAATCTAAGATATCATATTACTTTGTAATTAATTTAGGGTTATATATTTTATTTTGTGAATTTATATGGGGATATAATAAAAACATAATATTAAATAATATCCTAGTATACATTTTTATTATATTCACAATGTTATCATTAAATATATTTTTATATTATCACATAGTTAAAATAAGTGAGGATAAAAAAGTTGCAGAACTACAAAATAAGTACAACCCTATATTAACGGATATAGTAGAGGATATAAGACGAAAACAGCATGATTATAAAAATCATTTAAATACCATAAATGCGATAGTGGAACTAGCAAGTGAAAAAGAAATTAAGAATGAATTGAAAAAGTATATTTTGTCATTAAAATCTTCAAATATTACTATAGAAGATATAGTATACATAGATAATATTATAATCAAAGCTATAATATATAATAAATTGTCTGAAGCCGAAAGATTAAATATAAAATTTTTATTTAAGGTTACAACTAATTCATTAGAAAATAGTTTAAAGGATTATGAAATTTCTGATATATTAAATAATCTGTTAGATAATGCTTTTGAGGCTGTTAAAAATAGTAGAAGTGATAAGGTGGTTATACTAAATATATGGCTAGAAGGAAGTAATAATATTGTAGAGGTAAGAAATAGTGGAAGAACAATAAATCCAGATAATATAGGAAACATATTTGAAAGTGGATTTTCTACTAAAAAAGGAGAGAAAAGAGGATACGGACTTTATAATATTAAAAAAATAGCCGAAAAAAATGGCAACGGTATTCAGCTATTCTTTGAAGATGATTATACAGTTTTTAAAATATTATTCCGTTAAGGGCCTAAAATGTACGTTTTGGGTCTTTTGTATTGTATTACATTAAATATATAGTAATATTTAATGTATAAGTTAATTTTCTGAAACAAAAGTGGGTTATACTGATATGTTTAATAGTTATTGCAACGCGCAAATGGGAATGGGGATGTTCATTTACCCACTAGCAGTTTTTTTTATATCTATTGTAATGCAACTTATATTTAGGAAGATGCTTGTTATTTTAATAGTTAATATAGTATTTTGGTTAATTGTAGCATTTACTATGTTTGATTCGAATTTTATAATCTGGTGCTTTATATATACATTTATTGCTTTCTTTGGAACACTTATAGGAGATTTAATTATAATATCTAAGAATGAGTTTATTAATAAAAGGAAAAGCCTATAAAATTATTATAGGTTTTTCTCTTTGAATTCTAAATATCCTTTTTTTCTTAATTTACAAGAAGGGCAGTTTCCACATCCATTACCTTTTATTCCATTATAACAAGTTAAAGTTTCCTCTTTAACTATAGGAAGTACACCTAAATCATAGGCCATTTTCCAGGTTTCTGCCTTGTTTATCCACATTAAAGGTGTCTCAATTACAAAATCATAACCCATAGCTAAGTTTAAGGTAACATTAAGGGACTTTATAAACACATCTCTGCAATCTGGGTATCCACTAAAATCACTTTGAGAAACACCGGTTATAATATTATTTATTCCCTTTTGCTTTGCAAATACAGCTACAAAGCTTAAGAATAGCAAGTTTCTACCATCTACAAAGGAGTTGGGCACACTATCTTTAGGTGCAGACTTGTCCACTTCCATATCTTTTCTTGTTAATGAATTTGGTGCTAGCTGATTTAAAAGTGTTAAATCTAGACAGTGATACTCGACGCCCTGCTTTTCACATATATCCTTAGCACATTCTAGTTCTAATATGTGTTTTTGACTATAATTAAAGGACACTGCAATAACCTCTTTATACTTCTTTAATGCCCAAAACAAACAAGTGGTGCTATCTTGTCCACCACTAAATACTACGATTGCTTTTTCACTATTCATAATCAACACTCCTCTCTTTACTTATTATAAAGCATCATAAGTTTATTATTTAAGATTACATCAGTATTAAATCTTCCTCTAAAAGTAGTAGACATAGATTTAGTGCCGGTCTTTTTTATTCCGCGGGTAGTCATACAACCATGTTCGCCTTCTATAATAACAGCCACATCCTCAGTGCCCGTTATAATTTGCATGATCTCAGCTATGTCTGTGCCTATTCTTTCTTGAAGCTGTAATCTTCTACCTACCATATCAGCTACCCTTGCAATTTTACTTAAACCAATAATCTTTTTAGTAGGAACATATGCAACTGAAACTTTCATGTTATACATAAGGGCTAAATGATGCTCGCAATGACTAAAGATTTCAATATCCTTCATTATCACTATATCGCGAGATTCCTCTTTAACTATTAAATCATCAACAAATGTAGTATTAAACATTTCTGCAATTTCTGCATTGCTATAACACATGCCAGCAAATACTTCTTCATACATTTTTGCAACGCGAGAAGGGGTACCCCTCAGTCCTTCGCGAGATGGATCATCGCCTAAAGCTATTAAAATACCTTTTATATGTTCTTCAATTGCCGCTGTATCAATTGCTTTTGTATTAGTTGCCATAATTTTATACACCTCTCTTATTTGGATCCCAAATTATTTTATGAAGTTGAATTTGAAGATTAACGCCATTCATTTTATT
>JANZQE010000186.1:0-7109 GCA_038040705.1 Clostridium sp.
AAATTTGCGCCAACATTTTGTATATTTTTTATTAACAATTTTTCATCTTCAGAGCTCATAGTTACCACTAGAATGCTTGTGAAAGGTGGATAGTCCATAGTTTCTCTAAGCATTATTTCATTTTTATAGAAACTATCATAATCATTATTCGCTGCATATTGTATAGTTAAATTATCTGCATTATAGGTTTGAATAACTACCTTACCTTCTTTTTTGCCTCTGCCTGATCTTCCCGATACTTGAGTAAGCAGTTGAAATGTCCTCTCAAACGCCCTAAAATCAGGTAGATTTAGTGATAAATCCGCCGCTATAACTCCTACCAAAGTAACATCTTTAAAATCCAACCCTTTAGCTACCATTTGAGTCCCAATCAAAATATCTGCCTGTTTATTTTTAAAGGTATTATATATATATTCATAAGAATTTTTCTTCCTAGTTGTGTCAAAATCCATTCTTAAAGTTCTTGCACTGGGAAAAATCCTATTAATTTCTTGTTCAATCTTTTCTGTTCCAACACCGAAATATTTTACATAACTACTTCCACAACTAGGGCAAGTCTTACTAAGTTTTTCCTTTTCACCGCAGTAATGGCAAGTTAAGTACTCACTTGAATTGTGATAGGTTAATGAAATATCGCATTTCTTGCATTTAAAAACATAGCCACATTTTCTGCAGGATACGAAGGTTGAAAACCCTCTTCTATTCAAGAAGAGGATCACCTGCTCATCCCTTTTAAGAGCTTCAATAATACCTTCGTGTAAGGGCTTACTAAATATTGAACGATTGTTGTTCATCAGTTCTTCCCTCATGTCAACAATTTCTACTTTTGGCATGGCCGCACCATCTGCCCTATCATTTATAGTAATCAGTTTTAGTTCACTTTTAGTTGTTTTATAATAACTTTCAATAGACGGCGTCGCAGAGCCTAGTAGTAATTTGCAATTTTCTAGTTCACATTTCATATAGGCTATTTCACGAGTATCATATTTAGGATTACTGTCAGATTTATAACTTGCTTCATGCTCCTCGTCTATAACGATTAACCCCAAATTCTCAAATGGTAAAAATATAGCAGACCTTGCCCCAATGGCAATATTAGCGTTTCCAAACTTTACTCTCATCCATTCATCAAAGCGTTCACCATCTGATAGTCTACTATGAAAAACTGCTATATCTCGTCCAAATCTACCTTTGAAACGTTCGACCATTTGAGGGGTTAAAGATATTTCAGGTATAAGTATTATAGATTGCTTCCCCTCTTTTAACATATAGCTTACTAAATTCATATATATCTCAGTCTTTCCACTACCTGTAACTCCATGTATTAAGAATTTTTTTCCTTCAGAATTAATTATGAGATTTACTGCTTGGATCTGCTCATCATTCAGTTTTTTTTCTTCATACTTTGAATAAGTTTGCTGATTATACCTGTTAATTACTACCTCTTCCGTAGCTAAAAATCCATATTTAATCATAGTGTTCACTGATGATAATGACTTATTGAAATTTTTACTAAATTCATTCTTATTATATTTTTCATTACCACTCTCTATTAGTTCATAAATACTTTTATATGGTTCATTTATAAATTTACCTTCTAGTTTTTTGCAAACAATTAATACCTGAGCTGTTTTTTTCTTTATGCCTTTAGTTATACCTCTTGGAATAATAACTTTTATACACTCTAAATATGTACAAAGATATTTTTCTTTCATAATCTTTATTAGTTCAATATCAGTTGTTTTGAGCAGTGGCATGTCATCACAAATACTCCATATATCCTTAATATTTTTCACATCACAACACTTATAAAGCTCTATAACAAAAGCATCCAATGTCTTATTTCCTTTGCCAAAGGGTACTTTAACTCTAAATCCTAAAGCAACTTTGCCAATTAAACTAATAGGTATTTTATATGTAAACACCTTATCTACTTGAACCGAATCATTATTTACCACAACTCCAGCATACTGATACACACAATCACCCTTTTGGTTTTATAATTTTAATAAATAAAAAGCGCATTAGCGCTTTTTATTTATTAAATTAATCAATTCCCTAGCAACTTGTTTTTTTGACATTTTATCTAAAGCTATTGGATCATTATCTTTGCTTAGAATAATTACTTTGTTATCTTCGGTTCCAAAACCACTATCTTTCTTTGTTATATCATTTGCAAGTATGTAATCCAAATTTTTCTTAACAAGTTTAGCTTTTGCATTTTGGAGTAAATCATTACTCTCAGCTGCAAACCCTACTAGTATTTGACTCTTCTTTTGCATTCCGAGTTCACTTAAAATGTCATTATCACGTACAAGTTCTAGGCACAATTCATTTTCACTTTTTTTAATTTTGTCATCACTGTATACTTTAGGCTTATAGTCAGCTACAGCTGCTGCTTTAATAACTATGTCACTATCATCATAATTACTTAAAACCGCTCTCCTCATCTCTTCATTAGTATCAATTGTAATGAAATTTACACCAAATGGTTTTTTTTCGTTACAAGGACCAGATATTAAAGTCACAACTGCACCCCTGTCTCTAGCTTCTCTCGCGATTGCATAACCCATTTTTCCAGAAGACCTATTAGTTATGAATCTAACTGGATCAATAGGTGCAATTGTAGGACCCGCTGTGACTAAAACTTTAGTGCCACTCATATCTTTAAGAGGATATAAATCACTCATTATTATTTCAAAAATTTCGTCAGTTTGTGCTAATTTCCCTTCGCCTATGTCACCACAAGCCAGTCTTCCTGAGGTAGGTGCAATGAAATTATAACCATAATTCTCAAGCTTTTGGATATTACCTTGCACTACTTTATTATTGTACATGTTAACATTCATAGCTGGCGCAAAAATTACTGGTGCTTTTGTCGCCATAATAGTAGTAGTTAGCATATCATCTGCAATACCATTTGCAACTTTTCCAATTATGTTAGCCGTTGCTGGTATTACAACAAACAAGTCAGCTTTTTTAGCAATAGATATGTGTTGTATCTCAAATGATACAGGTTCTTTAAACATATCATGAATCACCATATTCTGGCTCATTGTTTGAAAGCTTATAGGGTTTACAAACTCCATAGCAGCTTTAGTCATGATAACATGAACCTCAACATTTTCCTTTTTAAGTCTACTAATAACGTCTAATGCTTTATATACTGCTATTCCTCCCGAAACACCAATAACTACTGTTTTTTTACTTTCCATTCTATTTTATTCCCTCTTGTGTTGCGTTAGCAACAATAGCGCCCTCATAAATTTCATGTATAGCTATTGTAACAGGCTTAGGGGAATCCACATGCACAAGCGGGCTTTGTCCTTCTATTATTTGTCTCGCCCTTTTTGATGTTGCTACAACTAAGGAATACCTGTTATCAACTTTTTCTAGTAAATCTACTATTGATGGATTAATCATTGAATTATTCATTATTTACTTCCTCCTTCAAAAAATCTGCATTTAGCCTATCGACCCTGCATCTTTCTGCCATTATAATACTTTGAATTTTTTCACATGCGCAATCTACAGTGTCATTTACCACTGCATAATCATATCTTGTTACATAACTAATTTCTTTATGAGCCGATGTAAATCTAGTAATTAACGACTCTGGTGTCTCACTACCTCTATTTGTAATTCTATTTTTTAATTCCTCCATAGATGGTGGGAGAATAAAAATAAATAAACCCTTGGGATAAGCTGTCTTTACCATAAGGGCTCCCTGAATATCTATTTCAAGTATTACATCCCTACCACTATCTAACACTTTTAAAACCTCGGATTTAGGTGTGCCATAATAGTTTCCATAAACTTCTGCGTATTCAAGAAAATCTTCAGCTGCAATTTTTTCCTGGAATTTATCCTTAGTTAAAAAATAGTAATTTATCCCATCTATTTCAGAACTTCTTGGGCTTCTTGTAGTTGCCGAGACTGAAATCCAAAAATTGTTTTTTTCAAGAATCGCTTTGCATACAGTACCTTTACCAGCACCGGAAGGTCCTGAAATAACAATTAGCTGTCCTCTACTCTTCATTATTTATAGCCCCGTCATGTTCCTCATCTTTCACCGATAATCTGTGTGCAACTGTTTCGGGTTGAACAGCTGATAAAATAACATGATCACTATCAGTGATAATAACCGCTCTTGTTCTTCTTCCATAAGTAGCATCGATTAACATGCCTCTATCTCTTGCTTCTTGAATTATTCTTTTAATCGGGGCAGATTCAGGACTCACTATTGCTACCAATCTATTTGCTGAAACAATATTTCCAAATCCTATGTTTATCAATTTTATACTCATGATTCGCCTCCTGTTTACTCTATATTCTGTATCTGTTCTCTAATTTTCTCTATTTCGCTTTTCATATTAATAACTGTATTCAAGATTTCTAAATCATTCGCTTTTGATGCTATAGTGTTAGTTTCTCTATTCATTTCTTGAATAATAAAATCAAGTTTTCTACCAATTGGTTCATCTAGAATTAGAGTTTCTGTCATTTGCTGTATATGACTATTAAGTCGCACAATTTCCTCATCAATTCCAGCTTTATCAGCAAAAATTGCAACTTCCATAGCAACTCTATTCTCATCAAATTCAATTTCTTTATGAATTTCATGAAGTCTTTGAGTTAGTCTATCTTTATACTCAATGAAAACCAGCGGCGCTCTTTCTTTGATTTTTTGAACCAAACCATTTATTAATTCACATTTACGCGAGAGATCCTGCAATAATTTTTCCCCTTCACTTTCTCTATTTAATACATGTTATTCAAGCGCCCGAGCTAAAGATTCCTCTATTACATCAAAGGTATCTGAAACATCTTCACTTTTCTGTTTAAGAGTTACTACCTCTGGTAATCCACCTATTTGTGAAACTGATATGTCACCAGCAAGCTCATACTTACCTTTTAAAGTTTTGAAACATTTAATGTAACTTTCAGCTAATTTTTCATTCAAAGAGGCGTAAGCTTCTTCCTTGTCATAATTACCTTGAGTTACAAATACATCCAGTTTACCTCTTTTTACCTTTTCATTGATTATTTTTCTAATTTTATCCTCAAAAGCTATCAATGCTCTAGGGATTCTTATATTAGTTTCAAAATATCTATGATTAACACTTTTAATCTCTATGGTAAAGCTTTTACCATCTTTTTCACAGGTTCCTCTCCCAAACCCGGTCATACTCCTAATCATAATAACGCATCCTTCCAATGTTCTTTGTGACTCCTCATAACTACCCTCAACATATTATATAAATTTCGAACTATAATTATAAGTTCTCACTCCTATATATATTTTAATATAGAAAATAATATCAAATTTATTATATACATTACAAAAAAACATACCTTTATAATAAAATATTTCCTATATAGCTTTTATTATACCAATAATAATATTATTCGTCACATTTTTTTAGAGATTTTAAAGCTTCTTTAATAATAAGCACATCTTTAGTAAGCGCTATGCGGAAATAATCATATCCAAGTCTCCCAAAAACATTTCCAGGGGTGACAACAATCCCATTATTAGTAAGTAATTCTTCACAAAACTCATTAGTAGTATAATTTTTAGGTGTTTTACACCACAAATAGAAAGTAGCTTCTGTATCAAAATAACTAATATTTTTTTGTGATAAAATACTTTTAGCTACGTCCCTTCTTTCATCATATATTTTTCTTATATTTTGAATGTGTGTACGGTCTAAATTAAGTGCAGCAATAGCGGCCTTTTGCACCGGAATAAACTGACCAGAATCACAATTACTCTTGATTTTCAAAAGAGCATTTATTACTTTGGCATTACCAACAGCATAACCTATTCTATATCCTGTCATATTGTAAGTTTTAGATAATGTTCCAAACTCAACACATTGCCTTTTTTCATCAAACTGCATAAGACTCATAGGGTTTTTATTTGCCTTAATTATTTCATTATATGCTGAATCGTTACATAAAACAATATTATTATCATAAGAAAACTTTATAATACGCTTATAGAACTCACTATTAGCTACAGCACCTGTTGGGTTATTAGGATAATTTATAAAAATAAGCTTACACTTATTAACAACTTCAGTGGGTATATTGTCAATATTTAGCATATATCCATCCTTTTGTTTTAAAGGTACAGTATAAGGCAAACAACCCCAGAGTTTCGAACAAATACTGTAAACAGGGTATGCAGGTTCGGGGACTATTACAGTATCTCCAATATCACACACGGCTGGAATGATATTGCTTATACCTTCTTTTGACCCTATAAGGATTATTACATCATCTAAATTTAAACTCACCGAATAGACATTGTAGTAGTATCTTATAACCGCTTTTTTAAGTTCAATTAAACCGTCATAAGGGGGATAATTATTATATTTGTTCCCCTTTAAACCGATTATTAAGGCATCTGTGACATTCGAATGCACTTCTAAATCCGGATCTCCTATACTTAAATCAATAATTTTTTTACCGCTTAAGATGGCTTCATTTTTAATATCATCAATTTTTTTAAAATGATATTCATTAACATTTGATAGTCTATTATTTATTTTCATAATATCACCCTTTATACTTTTTCGTATTATGATATTCCGGTGATACTACCTTTGTTACATTATTCCACTTTTATACCTTCCACTTTCAAATATACGTTGTATTTCTTTCATGTTTGTTGTACTTGAAAGTGCCAGCATAAGTTTAATTCTAGCCTTTTGGCCTGGCAATCTATCTCCAAAAATAACACCTGCATTTCTAAGTTCTTTTCCCCCACCTGGATACCCATAAGAATCTAATACTCTTCCTTTAAAGCATCTAGACACTACAACTACGACAACACCCTTTTCTATAGCTACCTTAACTCCATCTGCCATTTTAGGCGGTATATTCCCTCTTCCCATAGCTTCAATAACAAGACCTTTCGCTCCTTCTAGAACGCAAAAATCAATTAGTTTTGAATCCATTCCAGCACAGGCTTTTATTAAATCTACTCTTGTATCAATTTTCTCTGTTAGTATATGTTCTTTTTTCAAACTATCTCTATAGAATATTGCTTCATTATTATCAATAATGCCTATTGGTCCAAACTCCGGGCTCTGAAAAGTATT
>JANZQE010000187.1:0-11965 GCA_038040705.1 Clostridium sp.
ATTTTAGAAGAGCTAAAAGGTATTTATATTCCATGTGCATAAAAATTGATTCCCTTTCTAACCATCCTGCTGTAAATGCTCTTGCTCTTCCTATTTCATTTGACATAGCATCAATAGGTTCAGATGTCTTATACATTTTTAATTTGTTATCATATATATTACTTTTCTTAATTGCATTGTATAGTTCTTCAGCCTTCTTCTTATCCTTCATTCCCTTAAGTATTCTCGCAGGTCCTTCAAGAAATAAAGGAAGTGTTTTAACTTCAAATCCTGTAACCTTAACATTTTGATATCCATTTATCGGATTTATTTCACCTTCAAGAATTTCATAATTCACAGCTTCATAACACATATAAGTTGGATATATTCCTCTTCCATATTCTAAAGCACGTTCTAGTCCTTCATGTATTTTTCTATTTAATTTTTCAAAAATTACTAATATATCCTTTGTGGTAAATTCTTCTTCTTGACCAGCAATTCCAAATCGTATTTTATCTCTATAGTTTTCTCTACTTGTTGATGTTTTGTCCCAATAATTGAAATCATTTAAGTTTTTATTGAAATATCCATCTAAAGTTATTAGAATTTCTTTAAGCAATTCACTGATTTCTATAGGAAGCATTACCTCTTTATGGAACTCTGAGGATAATTCAATAACAAAATCTACAATTCTTTTTAATTCTGCAGTTTCATTGATACCAGAGGCGAATATTCCTGGCAAACCGTTCATTGCATCGTTCCAACCCGGTTTTCCAGCTTCCATTTCAATTCCCAGTCCATAAGGGTCTAAAGTAACAAATTTATTTAGTGCTAAAGAAATAAGTTTTACATATAAACTAGTTTGGTATATTTCTCCTAACCCATAATTTGTTTTGGACCAATTGGTATCATTGATATTTATATTTAATTTGTTACACTTTTCCTCATCCACTTGAATAGCTCCATACTGACGAACCTTACCCGTTATAATTATATGTTTCTCTTCTCTCTTAAGTATTCTAACAGGGCTATCAAAAAAACGATAACTGTGATCTTCAAACATAAATTCTTCAATTCTATCAGGATAAATCTCAAGGTAAGAGTCTACCAAATCCATATTATAAGTAAAGTGGTCCGTCCAATACCCTTCGCCAAAGGCTGCTTCGAAGTTCTGATTGGATAGTTTAAGAATTCTTTTTAATAACTCTTCCTTTGAAACTTTTAATTCTACTTTATTATCTACTATATAGGTGATAAAACTACCTGGGGTAAACCTACCTTTAAGGATTTTTAATATCCCATCTTTATCGTTTATGATAAAATCTAAAATTTCTTTTAACCCTTTCTCTTTTAATTTAAAAGTTGAGCCTTTTACTGAAAGTGGATTATAACCATCTAATTGAATTAAATTCATAAATTGCTTTACATTAAAGGACTCCACTTCTGGTTTGAAAAACACATCATTTCTTCTATTTTGATTAACATCTCTAAAATTACCATTACCTTGAGAGTAGTAAGCAGGTTCAAGAGAGAAAAAATTATATTCTCTTTCTAAATCACCATGTTTTCTTGAATAAACGTGATAAACCTGATTTTCATCCCCATTATCAAATATAAGAGGGTATCCACCTCTAAGGATATTATCTAAATAGCACTGCTGCACATATTTATCAAACAAATGATTCGATGTTTTAGTTAAAGTATCTTCTACTATTTCGTCTACTATTTCTCTTGCCTCTTTTTCTTTTTTAGCTATATACTCAAAAGAAAATTCAGATATTATTTCATTAATAAGTTCTACATTAGAAATATGCCCAATAAGTGTACATAGTTTAAAGTTATTCTTTAGCACAGTTTGAACACCAGAAAACCCACCAGAAGCTTTATTTTCTACTACTTGTTTTTTATTATAAATTTCCTCAAGTGAAGCTTTAAACCCTTCTGGAAATGTAAGTGAAGTATTGCTTCCAAAAATCAAATCCATATCTATAATTGGCTTAACTAATTTCTTACTTTGTGATGAAAAACTTAGATAGAAATTGCCTTTACTAACTTCTCCAACTTCTTCCGAATCTCCAGTGGTTGCCCTTACTTTATAATATGGCACATTATTTTCTAAATTACATACATCAAACCATGCTCTTGAAAGATTTGCCATGGCTTGATATTCAGAATTTTTTACACCAACTGGAAGTATTTGTGTAAGCCCATCTAGTATTTCAATTTCTTTCTCTATTCCATCTAAGCTTTCTATTTCAACTTTTCTTACAATTGCTGCGAAACTTTCCCTTGGCATAGTAAAGTAAGAAACTGTAACTTTTATATTTAGGTCCTCATTTATCTCTTCAATTTTAAGAAGATTTTTTTCTATTATCATTCTTCTTTTATATTTATCTTGAGACATGGAAGAGAATATTTCGTGAATTTTTCCTTGGTATTTTATAAAGGTTCTAAATCCTTGAAGTTCTATATTTTTGTACATAACATTTGCTGGGAAAAACTCCATTATTGTATTATCTTTATCTTTAACTCCAAAGCTTCCTATACCTTGCCCTCTATTAACATAAAAACTCCACATTGGTATTCCATCAAGTCCAGCAATCCCTGGTAAAAAGCTTGCAAAGGTCTTAGCGTTATCATAGTCTTCAACAACAAATTCATTGTTTTCATTAAAATTATATTTTACTGCCATTTCTGCTCCTACTTTCATCATAATTGTATTTTACTGAATAAACAAAAGAGTTACTATGGAATGTGCTTTTAGAATATATTTAACATAATCGCCCTCTATTTCTACTTGAAAACCCTCGTCCTTATCTGTTTCATTCATAATGATTAAAGCTATAGATCCATCTTCATTAATAAATCCTACATGTTCAATTGTTGTAATGCCCTCTAATTTAACCTCTACCCTTTTAGCGCCAGATTTAACAAACTTACTAAAATGACCTATATAGTAATATGAACTGTTATAATGAATTTCTCCGGTTTTTGTATCAGCTACAATAGGCGCATCACAGAAGTTTCCTACATGATTAGGCCCACCAGTTTCATCTAAAATTAAATTCCAATCCAGCCAGCCTTCCTGCCAATTATTGAAGTCACCAATCATATTTCTAGCATATCTTTCTCCTGTAAGCCACGACCCAAGATGTAATCCTCCCTCCTGACAGCCTTCACTAAATAAAATGTGCTTATCTGGATACATTTCGTGAACTTTAGATAGGTTTTCAAAGGCTTCAGATACATACCAATGATTTGCAACTCCGTATACATATTTTGCTGCTTCAGCGTCTTCTAAAATACCTTTAGCACGTTCTACTATAATGTCTCTATTGTGATCCCAAATATATATTTTAACATCTGATAATCCTTCTTTTTCTAATACCGGGCCTAGAAAATCACGAACAAAAACCCCTTCCTCCCTGGCTGAATAAATACAAGAATCCCAGGTTTGAACCGCTGCAGGCTCATTTTGTACTGTGATTGCAAATATATCAAAACCTTCTGACCTCATAGCTTTAATGTATTTAGCATAGTACTGTGCCCAAGTCTTTCTATATTTTGGAATAAGTTGTCCTCCATTATTCATCTCACCATTAGTTTTCATCCAAGCTGGTGGGCTCCATGGTGATGCCAGTAGAGATATTTTACCATTGCTAGCTTTCATGGCTGCCTTAATAAAAGGAAACACCCATGCTTTTTCATGTGATATATCAAAGGTTTTTAGCTCTATATCATTTTCTTCGACATACGTATAGTTTCCAAGTGCAAAATCACAACTATGAATGTGAACTCTCCCTAAGTTGTACCCTAATCCATCTATAGAGTCAAAGTATTTTTTCACTATTTCTTGTCTTTTTTCTGGTTCCATTCTTGCCAAAGTATATGCTGCTGATTCCGTAAAAGCACCACCGAAGCCAATAATATTTTGAAAGGTTTTGGAAGTATTTACTGTCAAAGTTACATTTTCTGTACTTTGCACGCCAAATGATAGAGATCGTTTTTCTGTTAATCTATCTTCAGTTGTTTTTGATGTTTGTATTACCTTAACTTTATACATAATTACACCACGCTTTTAATATTTTTTAACTGATACTTGCTAGTATTATATTTATCTCTTCAAGAAGAACTGCATTTTCCTCAGCCTTTATAATAACTCTGTGTGTTCCATATTTAAGCTTACATGCTTCTTTTAAAAAGTAAACATTCCAATCTCGCCCAACAGCTTCGAGGAAGACTATTGATAAATCATCTATTAATATACTAATTCTTCCACTGCTATTAGGAGCACTCATATTAAGTCCTATTGTAAAAAATGAATCATTCAAATCCTTTTCTACTGAAAACTCATAGGAAGTCCATTCATTCTGTGATAGTTTGATGCATGTTTTTTCATCATCTTTTAAGGCCTCACCTCTGCCATGTTCAAAATTTGCAATTGTTCTTGCTCCCTTAATAAATCTTATATCTATACCATCATTAATTCGAAAGCCTATATTCTGTTCAGACTCCTTATTTATCCAATAACTTTTACCTCTACCATGATATCCATAGAAAATAGAAGGGATACAAACAGGGACTCTACTGAAAATAGAATTTACTACTTCTTTATAATACTTGCAGTTATCAAAAGAAATATTGTTTAGATATTCACATAATATTTCTTCCGCAGCTTCACTACTTGGTTTAGCTCCACCTTCTAGATAACTAACAAGTAGATTCCAATTACGGGGCATATTAATTGAACATGGTGAATTGGTTGTATTCATCTTTTTCCAGGTCCAAAAGTTCCAGGAAATATTATGATCTTCGAATAAGCGGAAGGCTCCAGTATACCAATTTGCATTATTCTCTCCGCCCTCACCCATAAAAATTGGCACATTAAGCTCTTCTCTCTTTTTCAAATAATCCCCGATACTTTCAGTATCGGGGTTATTCCAATATTTATGAAATTGGAGCATTAAATTGTCGTCTATTTTTTCAGTAAAAATGGACCAATCTGTTGCCCAGTGAACTCCTTCTAAAATAATCATATGATCTTTATCTTCTGCGCGTATTGCCTTTATAATTTCCTCATAAAGAGGCATGATATTTTCATTATATTCTGAAAACCATTGTGGAAGTGGTTCGTTAAGCAAATCATATCCCGCCACTATCCACTCATTCTTGTATCTCTTAGCAAACATTCTCCAAATATCTATAGTTAGCCGCTTGTTTTTTTCATAAATAAAAAGCTCTGGCTTATTATTTTCAGAATCATCTATATTAGTTCCAGTTTGTCCACCTGGTGCACCATGTAAATCTAAAATAACATATAGTCCATTTGTACGGCACCAATTGATGACTCTATCTATTAATAGAAGATGCTCTTCATTAAAGCTAGTTGTCTCACCCTTCTTAAGTATAAACCTAGAGTTTATAGGCACCCTTATAGAATTAAACCCTTCTTTGGAAATTCGAATTATATCCTCTTCAGATATGTAGCGCTCATAGTAAGTTTCCCAAAACTGTTCAGCTTTTTTATCGCCTATAAGCTCCACAATCATGCCTTCCATACGTCTAGGCCTATCTCCCTTATGAGGAAAACACCACATATAACCTTCAGGAAGAAGAAAGCTTCCTAGCCCAACTCCTCTTAGTAAGACCTCGTCACCATCGCCATTTATAAGCCTTCTTCCTTCAGCCTTTAAAAATCCTTTTATAGTCTTCAAACTTTAAAGCCTCCTCTATGAAATGCCCAACTATCCTTTTAACGCACCATCTGATATGCCTTTTACAATATATTTTTGCAAAATCAAATATAATATAACTACTGGAAGCATGGCAAGTATTAATGCAGCTAAAATAGCAGACCAATCATTATTATTGTATTGGCCAAATAGCATATTCGTGGATAAAAGTAGTGTATATTTATCTGAGTTAGAAAGCATCAAAAGAGGTAATAGAAAATCATTCCACATCCAAAGTACATTTAAGATTGCAACCGTGGCTGTAATTGGCTTAAGAAGTGGAAAGATAATTTTGAAAAACACTTGAAACTCTCCGCACCCATCAATAATAGCTGCTTCCTCTATATCTTTTGGAATAGACTTTACAAACCCATGATAAAGAAAAATAGCCATTGGAACACCTAACCCAATATAAATAAGACCCAATCCAACATTAGAGCCTTGTACATGTAGTTTAATACTAACCCTTGTTAACGTTATCATTATAGAATGAAATGGTATTAACATAGACATTACGAACAAACCAAATAAAAAAGCACTTAGTTTACTTTTTGTACGTGACAGCTTATAGCCAGCCATAGAAGAAAATAAGATAATGCCTGTTACACCAACAGATACTACCACTATAGTATTCCAAAGACTTCTGAGAAACGCTGTTTTCTCAAAAGCATCCACGAAATTCCCGAATTCTAAATGGGTAGGAATAGCTAATATATTGTTTAACATGCTTTGTTCAGTTTTTAGAGAGTTAAGCAGTCCCATATAGATTGGAAATAAGCTAAATATTGCAGCTGAAATCAGAAAAATAAAGATTAAGGTAGAGATAGCCTTGTTTTTAAAATTGTTCATACTTCCACCTCTCTTCTCTTCATTATCATTAATTGAACTAGTGTTATTATAAATATGATAAAGAACAGTATCATAGCCTTTGCACTTGCATATCCATAGCGATTGTTCATATGAAATGCTTCCTCAAAAATATTAAGTGCAATTACTTGAGTTGACCTGCCTGGTCCACCACCAGTAAGAGCATACACTGCATCAAAAACTTTGAAGGAAGAATTTAATGTAACAAAAATACCTATTGTAATTGCAGGTAAAATCATAGGCAAAGTAATATGCTTGAATACTTTAAATGCGCTAGCACCATCTATTTGTGCTGCTTCTTTTAGTTCCTGTGGTACCCCTTGTAATGCTGCAATGTAAATAATCATAAGATACCCAACTCCACCCCAAAGTGATACTATTAATATTGCTAAAAAGGAGTATTTGGGATCTCCAATCCAAGAACGATCTAAAAAAGCAAATACGGAATGGGTTGCAATATATGGTAACACTTTAGTGAATATAAACATCCACATAAATCCACCTATAATCATACTAATCATATTTGGCATAAAGAATATTGTACGAAACCAAGCCTTACTTTTCTTTCTAGTTTCTACTAAAATAGCCAGTAGTATAGCTAATACATTCTGTAATATAACCATAAATATTACAAATTTTATTGTAAAATAAATAGAACTAATATAAATTGGATCTTCTGTCAAAGCTTCTACATAATTGGATAATCCAATCATCTCGTAAGTTGGATTCAGTCCATTCCAGTCTGTTAAACTGTACCAGACCCCGCCACAAGCTGGGGCCAGTACAAATACTATATAAAATAACAGTGCAGGAAGAACGAAAGCAAGAAGCATGAAACATTGTCTCCACTTTTTAGATAATTTCATATCTTCACTCCTCCTAGAAGCAGACTACTTACTTGCTTTTACTCCTGTTGCCCATGATTTATCAAGAGCTTTAATTATTTCTTCTTTAGTTACAGTTTTTGAGTAATAGCTTTGAAGCATTTTAGCAGTTTCATCTGTTACTCCATTAGGTAGTGATAAATCTAAATATGACTTGCCATCTTTAACATAAGACATTGCTTCATCGATCCAAGGTAATGATTTATAGTTATGCATAGAAGCAACTGGATTAAATTTAAGTTCCTCAAATAAAGCGGATGAATCCTCTTCGTCAAGAATGTAATTTAATAAATCTAATGCCACATCTTTATTCTTACTTTTTTCTGATACAGCAAGTGAAGTTGAAGTTGCTAAATTAATCATGGTGCCTTTAGGGTTATTGCTTACAGGAAGTGGTGCAACGCCTAACTCAATATTTGGATTAGCTTTTAAAATTGTTTCCGCCATCCATGGTCCTTGTACCAACATTGCTGCCTTACCGTTTGCAAAATCAGTACAGCCAGCTGTACTTCCAACTTCAAAAGGTTTAGCAGTTCCATTTTGCATAATTAAATCAATAATATTAAATACAGATTCAACATCTTTGTAAGAACCTTCGCCTTTGTTCATTTTATCAATAAAACCTGGATTATCTGAGTTAACCGTGCCTCCAAGTGACAAAGCCATCATAAGCTGAGGAACCCAAGATTCTTGAAATGCAAGTATAAATGGAGTTACTTTGTTAGCATTTAGCTTCTCTACAACCGTTTTCATTTCATCTAGAGTTTTTGGAGGAGTTAAACCTAAATCTGCGAATATCTTTTTATTATATAAGTATCCCCATTCTAAACTCTCCAGTGGCAATGCAGCAACTTTTCCATCATAAATAACCGTTTCTTTCACATTATCAATTAAAGTGTTTACAAAAGGTTGGCTAGATAAATCGCTAAGGTACCCCGCCTTATAAAAACTGGGTATGTCGGCAATAGCATGTAAAGTAAATAAGTCTGGTGCATCATTAGTTGCTAGTCTTGTTTTTAAAATTTGACTAGCTTGGTCAGAATTTGGCATTTCTAATTTAATAGTTACATCAATATTTTTAGCTTCTAATTCTTTAGCTTTAAATTGAGTGAAATATTTCTCAAATTGATCCTTATATCTTGGGAAACTCATAAATACCTTAAGCTCAACTTTTTCAGGAGCATCCTTAACTTTATCACCCGAAACTGTTTTTGTACCACAGCCTGTAGCAGTGGTCATAAGTAACGCCGCACTTAGAACAATAGATAAAACTTTTTTCATTTTTGTTACCCCCTTTTTTGTTATACTTTTAGTATAGAGGCTGTACTTGTTTATGTCATTTAAGTATATTAGCTTAATTTATTGTACTTTATTGATGTTTTTTTAAACTCTTTGTAAGTTCCCCTGGGGTTATTCCAAAATGCTTTTTAAATACTCTATAAAAGTAAGCAATATCATTATATCCTGTCATTCGAGCTACATGTTTTACGGCTACTTTATCCTCTAAAATTAAGGTTTTTGCTTTTTCCATTCGAATTCTAATAATATATTCAGAGATATTTCCCCCTGTATAAACCTTAAAAATTCTACTTAAGTGTTCCTTACTTATAAAGAAATGATGAGCTATAGTATCTAGTGAAATTGGTTCCATATAGAACTGCTTAATATAACTTTCTACTTCTTTAATGTTAAGTTTATTTCTGTTTTTTTAGACTGTTCCATTAAATCTATAGCATTTCCATATATTCTGCTTATATAGCTAATAACTTCCGAAATAGGCTTACCCGCTACATAAAACTCATCTATTTCATTCTCTTTATTGATAAAATTCATTTCCTTATCTACCAAAAGTTCCTGTAGTGTAAATATGTAATCGCGAACAATTTTTACAATAATACCTTCATCTTTTATATTAGAAAGCTTATATTTTAAAAACTTCTCTAATCTTTCAAAGGTATTAAGAACAGCTGGTTTGTTTAGCACCAGAAAATACTCCAAAACTTGTTGTCTAAATGCTAAGTATTTCTCAAAAATGAAATCCTCAGAAAATATACCTAGAGCTTCTGTAAGGTTACCTCCTTTTTTATTTTCCACTTCAATTTCAATTACACATTGGGAAAGCGAAGTATTTAATTCTTCTTGATTAATGGGTTTTAATAAATATTCAATTGCACGAGAGCGAATAGCTTGTTTTAAATATATAAAATCATTATAACCACTCATTACAATAACCTTTAAACATGGAAATTCTTCTTTCATTGTCTTTAGAAGCTCAACCCCTTCAAGGCCTGGCATTCTCATATCAGTTACAACTATATTTGGTTTAAGTTCTCTAATTAGTCTAATTCCCTCAGTTCCATCCTCAGCTTCTCCTATTACCTGTAACTTCATACTTTCCCATAATCCCAATGCCTTTATAATTTCCCTAGACCAAGGTTCGTCATCTATAATTAAAACGGTATACATTTTTTCCCTCCTATCTTGATTAAGGTAGTAATAGTAGAATCATAGTACCCTTTCCTTGTCTACTATAGATTTTTATACTATATTTATCTCCAAATTGAATTCTTAAACGAGAATGTACATTTCTTAAACCTATTCTTTTTCTTTCTTTGTGTTCACCCATTTCAAGATTTTTACTTTTTAAAATTAAACTATCCTTTAGTTCTGCCCGTATCCGTTTAAGTCCCTCGTCAGTAAATCCAATTCCATCATCTTTAATCATAATGCAAACCTTATTACCTATATGCTTTACACGAATTTCTACCTTCCAGTGTCCCTCTTTCTTCTGCAACCCGTGTTCAAAAGAATTCTCAACAATAGGTTGAAGTGTGAATTTTGGGAGTTTGTAATCTAAAAGACTTTCATCAGTTAAAATTTCAACCTTACATCTATCATGAAAGCGCTGTTCCTGTATAAATAAATAGTTTTTCATATGCTTTAACTCATCTTTTAGGGAAACCAAATACCCTTCTTCACTTATAGCATAGCGCAATAAATCACCTACAGCTCCAGTAATTTTATAAATTTCAGGTGCATTTTTTGATAGTGCAATCCCGCCAATAAGTTGAAGCGTATTGTTCAAAAAGTGTGGATTAATTTGAGCTTGTAGAGCCATAAGCTCTGCATCCTTTAATTCAATTTTCCTCTGATACTCGTCTTCAATTAGTTCTTTAATACGCTGCATCATAGAATTATAGACGCTCTCTAGCATTCCAATTTCATCATTATTTTCAACAGTCTTCTTTTCAAAACTTTGGATTTGAGCTCCACTCATAATTTTTGCAAGCCTTATAATAGGTTTGCTGATTCTAAGGGATACAAGAATTGAAAGTATTATTGATATAAATGCGAACATAATGCCTGTCCAAATTCCGGCAGTCATAGTTGCTTGTGCACTTTTGAATATTCCCGCAAGCGGCATAGCCTTTACTATGGTAAGTCGCCCATCTCCAATCCTTTTCATAAAATAAAGGTAGTTCTTTGTTCTTTGGACTTCCAGCTGTGAATTCTGTAAATTTAAATTACTAAGTTGCATTTGAATTTCACTTGAACTACCTGTTTTAGAAGAACCTGATAACATCTCTCCTTCATCATTTATGAGAAACACCGAGCTATCAGATTCAGACTTTAATATGGTGCTCACTTCTTCCCAAACATTGCTGTTTATTCTGGCAGAAAGACCTCCTAGTAATTTCTGATCTTCAAATCGATTTATGCTATGAAATGCATAGATACCCTTTTCAGACTGTTTAAAATATACGTTTATGGGCGTTTTCTGTATTCGACTCCAAGATCCTTTTCCAATATCAAGTAATGACACATTTCCACTGCTGGCAAAATCAATTGAAAATATCCTTTTACTAGAATGTTCATACAAGCTAATTTCCTCAATCTTCCTAGAATTAGCATAGAAGGATGAAGTAAGAGCATTCCTAATGTAATTTTGTGCTATATATTCAACCCCGATATCTGAATCATTAATTTTATTTAGGCTATTCATGAAGTTTTTATTTATTTGTAAACTATAGAACATACTATCTAATTCATTAGTAAGTTCGTTTAGATATTGATCTGCCCACATCATTCTTGAAGTATTAGCACTTATAATTTCTTTTTCTACTGAATTTCCGGTTTTATTTGTTGCAATCCAAGTTACAATTACTACTGGCAGAGTTGTTATTAAAATCATAATTATCATTAAACGTTTACGTATGCTCTTACGCTTCATATTATCCCACCTTTCTTTTATGATTAACTTTATTATACTTTTCTCTTATCATATTATATTAAGACAAAAAACACTAGACTTTTAAATCAATTGCTACAAATCTAAAGTTTTACTTATATTTACGCAGAAAAAAACCGCTAAGTTAAACTTAGCGGTTTTCTTATTACCTAGCGACAACCTACTCTCCCACAAGGTCACCCTTGCAGTACCATTGGCGCATTGAAGCTTAACCTACCTGTTCGGTATGGGAAGGGGTGTTACCTTCATGCCAT
>JANZQE010000188.1:0-36604 GCA_038040705.1 Clostridium sp.
CGGGTTAGTATAGATATTAACCCTAGCAACATGATGTAACATCATAAGGAGTGTTTTATATGGCCATAAGAACGATTAGGATATATGGAGACGAAAGTTTAAGGAAAAAAAGTAGAGTTGGAGATGAAATTAATTCTAGGATTTTATTATTAATAAAAGATATGAAAGAAACTATGTATAGTTCTAAGGGTGTAGGCCTTGCGGCACCACAGGTTGGCATTTTAAAAAGAATAGCAGTTGTAGATGTTGGGGATGGACCTATAGTTATTATTAATCCGGAAATAATAGAAATGACCGGTTCACAAATAGATAGTGAAGGCTGTTTAAGCATACCAGGAAAACAAGAAAATGTTGAAAGGCCTTTAAGCGTAATAGTAAAGGCATTAAGTGAAGTGGGAGAAGAAATAGTAATCCATGGAGAAGGTCTTCTTGCAAGAGCGCTTTGCCATGAAATTGATCATTTAGACGGTATATTATTTATAGACAAAGTCGTGGAAGGTGAGGAAGAATAACATGAAGATAATTTTTATGGGCACACCAGAATTTTCTGTTCCATCACTTCAGGCGATTATAGATGAATTTGAAGTATCAGAAGTTTTCACTCAGCCGGATAGACCGAAAGGTAGGGGCAAAACTTTAGCCATGTCGCCGGTTAAACAGTTGGCTATTTCCTATAATATACCGGTGCATCAGCCTCTAAAGCTTAGAAATAATGAGGAAATGATAGAAGTAATTAAAAATGCAAAACCTGATTTTATTGTAGTAGTAGCATTTGGTCAGATTCTCCCGAAGGAAATATTGGATATTCCCAAATATGGATGTATAAATTTACATGCATCACTACTACCCAAATATAGAGGGGCGGCTCCTATAAATTGGTGTATAATTGAAGGAGAATGTAAAACTGGAAATACGACCATGTTTATGGATGTTGGTCTTGATACAGGGGACATACTCTTAAAAGAAGAAGTTGAACTAAGTAATACTATTACGGCAGGGGAACTTACTAATATTCTTATGAATAGTGGTGGTGAACTATTAATTAAAACTATAAATGGTATAGTGAGTGGCGAGATTGAGCAAATTAAACAGGAAAATGAACACAGTTCCTATGCATCTATGCTGGATAAAAAAATGGCTAAGATAAACTGGAAATGCAGTAATGTGGATATTCATAATTTTATTAGAGGATTAAATCCATGGCCGATGGCATATACTCTTTATGAAGACAAGGTAATGAAAATTTATAAGTCAAGAGTAATAAATGAGGAATCAAATAAAAAAGTTGGAAGCATTATAGAGGTTTCAAAAGATGGAATAAAAGTAGCAACTGGAAGTGGTGTTCTACTTATTGAAGAGATGCAATTTCCAGGTAAAAAGCCATTAAAAGTAAAAGATTATATTGTTGGAAATAAGATAAATGAAAGTGTGATATTAGAATAGAAAAGTTAAAAATTAAATGGAAAATTGAGGTAAGGTTATGAATAATAGTAGACTTGTAGCAATTGTAGTTATAGAAAAAGTATTGAATGAAAATGCTTATTCTAATATAGTTTTAGGAATGGAACTTAATAAATCTGAATTAAATGATAAAGACAAAGCACTAGTTACAGAAATAGTATATGGTACGCTAAAATATAAATACACTATAGACAAGATATTGTGTAACTACGTTAAAAAAGGTATAGATAAATTAGATAGCTTTGTTTTAAATATACTGAGAATATCACTTTATCAAATTAGGTACTTAGATAAAGTACCTAGCTTTGCAGCTGTTAACGAGGCTGTAAATTTAACTAAAAAGAAGAGCAATTTAGGAGCATCTAAACTTGTTAATGCTGTGCTTAGAAATTATCTAAGAGAAACAAGTGCAAAGTACTATAACGTGGACGATGACATTGAAAGATTATGCTTTGAGTATTCATTTACTAAGTCTTTAGTTAAGCTTTTTATAAAGCAATATGGGGCTTTAAGTGCTGAGGAAATTCTTAAGGGATTAAATTATAAACCAGATGTTACGGTTAGGGTTAATACTCTTAAATTAACTTATGAAGAAATATGGGAAAAACTTATAGAAAATGGTTATAATATAGAGAAAGGGAATGTAGCCCCAGAGGCAATACGTATTATTAGAGGGAAAAATATTGAGAATAACCTTTTATTTAATGAGGGGTACATAACTGTTCAGGATGAGAGTGCAATGCTCACAGCACCTTCTATGGATTTGAAACCAGATCAAGTGGTCTTGGATCTTTGTAGTGCACCAGGAGGGAAGACAACACATATTGCAGAAATCATGAGAAATTCAGGTCGCATTTATGCATATGATATACATAAAAATAAACTTTCATTAATCGAGGAAAACATAAAAAGAATTGGGATTACAAATACAACTTGTGATGTTATTGATGCTACGGTATACACAGAGTCCTTATTTGAATGTGCAGATAGGGTGCTTATAGATGTACCTTGTTCTGGTCTTGGAATTATCAGAAAAAAACCTGAGATCAAGTGGAGTAAACACATAAATAATATAAAAAGTATAATAGAGACACAAAGAAAAATAATGGAGAATGCTTCAAAATACCTAAAAAAAGGTGGCGTAATGGTATATTCAACCTGTACCCTTAATAAAGAAGAAAATGAAGGGAATATAGAGTGGTTTATAGAAACGCATCCTGAATTTAAAATTGAACCAGTATTTTTTGGAGAATTGGATAATATAAGATATAATGATAGTGGTAATATTACAATATTACCAAACCAGTACATGGATGGGTTTTTTATAGCCAAAATCATAAAGTCTCGGTAGGTGTATAAATGATAAATATTTTAGACTTAAACATAGTAGAACTTAAAGAGTGGATGAAAAATAGTGGAGAGAGTAAGTTTAGAGCTAAGCAAGTATTGGATTGGATTTACAAGGGTATTTGGAAGTTTGAAGACATGAGTAATATTTCAGGGAGTACAAAACAGAAGCTTCAAAGTAATTTTTGTATAAGAATACCTGAGCTTATTTCCGAATATAAATCAAAACAAAACGATACAATAAATTATCAATGTGCACTTGAGGATGGTAATTTAATTGAATGCGTTGTTATGAAATATAAACATGGAAATTCTATATGCATATCCACTCAAGTTGGATGCAGGATGGGCTGCGAATTTTGTGCCTCTACAATTGGGGGACTTATTAGAAATTTAACGCCCGGAGAAATGTTGTCCCAAATAATGAAAGCACAGGAGCTAATTTCTGAGAGAATTTCTAATGTGGTATTAATGGGTAGTGGGGAACCTTTTGATAATTTTGACAATGTTATGAAATTTCTTGATATTGTAAATTCAGAGGACGGGTTAAATATTGGCCAAAGGCATATAACTATTTCTACCTGCGGCATTGTTCCAAAAATTATAGAATTTGCAAATATTAACATTCAAACAACGCTGGCTATTTCACTGCACGCAGCTACGGATGAAATTAGAATGAAAAGCATGCCAATTGCGAACAAATACTCTATATCAGAAATTATTGAAGCGTGTAAGTATTATATAAGAAAGACCAATCGGAGAATAACTTTTGAGTATGCACTTGTAATGGATGTAAATGACAGCAGATTGGATGCAGAAAAGTTAAGTCTGTTATTAAAGGGAATGTTATGCCATGTTAATCTAATTCCAATCAATGAAATAAAAGAAAATAAATTTAAAAGATCTTTAAATGAAAATGTTGCAGAATTTAAGCGGGTACTCGATAATAATAATATTCAGACAACAATAAGGCGAGAAATGGGCCTAGATATTAATGCGGCATGCGGACAACTTAGAATAAGCCACATCAAAAGCGAAAACAATAATAAGGGGGTATAACAATGCTGGGGATTTTATCTGATGTCGGGAATGTTAGAAAAACAAATGAAGACTCAGTAGGTTATTTTGAAAGTAATGATATTTCCATTTACGCTGTAGCAGACGGTATGGGCGGACACAATGCAGGAGAGGTAGCAAGTGAGCTTGCTATAAATGTTATAATAGAATATATAAAGGATAATCACAGCAATTTAGATATGGAACAAGTGATTTCTGAGGGTATAAAATCTGCCAATGATAAGATTTATGACATGGCAAGTGAGGATGAGTCCCTTAAAGGTATGGGTACAACTATAACTATGTGCTTAATAAAACAAAATAAAATGGTTGTTGCAAATGTAGGCGATAGTAGTTGTTACATTATTAATAATGAAAGAAAATTAATAAAAATAACAAGAGATCATTCACTGGTACAACAGCTTTTAGATAATGGTACTATAACAGAGGAAAAAGCTAGAAATCATCCAAATAAAAATATTATTACAAGAGCCCTTGGAACAAATGAGTCAGTGGAAGTAGATTTATTTGAAGTTGATTTGACGAGTGTAATTAAATGCATTTTATGTACGGATGGTCTTACTAACGATGTAACCGGTGTTGAGATGTCGAGCATTATTTTAGAAAATGACAATGATTCTAGCTGCAAAGCGTTAGTTAAAATAAGTAAATCTATGGGTGGAAGAGATAACATATCAGTTATCGTATTCGAAGGAGGGTGCACAGATGATAGGAAGAATACTGGGGAGTAGATATGAGCTACTTGAAAAAATCGGAGAGGGTGGAATGGCAATAGTTTATAAAGCTAAGTGTCGTCTGCTTAATCGTTATGTTGCCGTAAAAATACTAAAAGAAGAGTTTTCAAATAATATAGATTTCATGGAAAAGTTTAAAAGAGAAGCAGCATCTGTAGCTAGTCTTTCATCAAATAACATAGTTAATATATATGATGTTGGGCATGAAGGTGATATTAACTACATTGTAATGGAGTATATAAAGGGTAAAACCTTAAAACAAATTATTCTTCAAAATGGTAGCCTGGATTCGAGTCTAGTAATAGACTATGGTATGCAAATTGCAAAAGCGCTTGAGTGTGCACATAAAAATAACATTATACATAGGGATATTAAACCTCACAATATTTTAATAACTGAAGATGGAACAGTTAAAGTTACAGACTTCGGTATAGCAAAAGCTGCTAGTTCTGTAACTATGACGAACACTAGCACTGTAATGGGATCAGCTCATTATTTTTCGCCAGAACAGGCTAAAGGAAGTTTTGTGGATTTTAGAACAGACATATATTCTTTCGGAATAGTACTTTATGAGATGACTACAGGTAGAGTTCCATACGATGCAGAAAGTCCCGTATCAGTGGCTTTAAAGCATATACAGGAACCAGTTGTGCCACCTAAAAATATAAATGATAGGATTCCTCAAAATTTAAATAAATTAATAGTAAAAGCAATAGAGAAGGAACCTATAAAAAGGTACCAAACTGCTAATGAAATGTATTTAGATTTGCAAAGGATACAAAGTAATAGTGCTTATACTATAGCAACCAATAACAATGAAAATGAGTTCACTAGAATTATGGCGCCTGTAAACGTAGCTGACTATGAAAATAAATCTGATTCAAATAATACGAACCCAAACATAAATAAGAAAAATAAAACAAAAATAGTAATATCTCTTGCAATAATTATGCTTCTTGTGCTAGGTAGCATCTCAGGTATAATATATAAAAGTATCTTTGCCGGAAATGACAAGAAAGAAGAAGTTTCGCAGCAAATATTGGTGCCAAAAATCATTGGTCTAGATGAGAATGCGGCAAAAGAGCTAGTTGAAGGGGAAAATTTGATTTTTACGGTAACCGAAGGAATAAATAGCGATAAACCTGAAGGCACGGTGGTAGAATGTTATCCAGACGAAGGAACAGAAGCAATTAATGGGGAAGTAAGGGTTAAGATTAGTAAAGGGCCTGAAAGTATTCAAGTCCCTTATGTTAAGGGATTTGAGCAAATTACAGCTAAAAATATGATTGAACAAAGAGGTCTAGTGCTAAACAATGTTACTGAGGATTTTAATGATTCCGCAGCTATCGGCGTAGTAATAAGCCAAGACCCAGTTGCAGATACTTTAGTTCCAAATGGTGGTAAAGTAAATATAGTAATAAGTAAAGGAGCAAAAGTTAGTTTAACAGTGGTTCCAAACATAATTGATTTATCTGTAAGTGAAGCAGAAAGATCACTTCAAAGTTCAAATTTAGTACTGGGAAATAAAGAAAAAGTTGAAACAGAAGACAAAGATCGAGATGGTAAAATATTAGATCAAAGTATTCCAGCAAATACTGAAGTTAAAGAAGGTAGTACAGTAAGTGTTAGCTATTATGTTTATAAAGAACCAGTAAAAGAACAATATAAAGTTCCAAACTTTATAGGGAATGGAACAACAACTGTTAAAAAAGCAAGAGATATAGCAGAAGCAGAAGACATAACTATAAAAGTAACTGGAAAAGATGAAGATATCATTGATTCTCAGGATAAGGCGGCGGGGACTATGACTGATGTAGGAGATGTTATAACTTTAACATCTAAGGCTGTTGTACCTCCTGTAACACCTGAAATTCCTTAAAATAATCAACAAAAACAAGAAAAAACTTATTTTAAAATATTAAATAAAAGATAAATATGGAGGATATATGCAAGGAGTAATTACAAAAGGTATAGGTGGACTTTATTTTGTAAAAGTAGAAGATAAAGTCATAGAGTGCAAGGCAAGAGGAAAGTTCAGGTATACCGGACTTTCCCCAGTTATTGGTGATAAAGTGGAAATAATGTTAGAGTCAGACGTTAGTAAAGGTGTAATAGAGAAAATTTTTCCAAGAGCAACTGAGATGATACGCCCAGTTGTCGCTAATGTCACTCAAGCGTTTGTAGTTTTTTCTTTTAAACAACCGGATATTAATATGGATTTGTTAAATAAATTTCTAGTGCTTTGTGAACACTATAATTTAAAAATAGTTCTTTGTTTGAATAAGTTAGATTTAGTTCAGGAAGTTGACGGAGAGCTTATAGAAGAACTTAAAAGCGTGGGTTGTGATATAATATTTTTAAAAGCATTAGAGGGTGAAGGGCTAAGGGAGCTTAAGACAAGAATAACAAACAACATTTCTGTTTTTTGTGGTCCGTCTGGAGTGGGCAAGTCAACTATATTAAATAGTTTACTTGGAAGAGAGGCTATGAAAACTGGAGATATAAGTAAAAAATCACAAAAGGGTAAGCACACAACTAGGCACAGTGAACTTATTGAATATGAACAAGGATTTTTACTAGATACCCCAGGATTTTCGTCTTTAAGTTTAGATTTTATAGATAAGGAACAGTTACAATATTGCTTTCCTGAATTTGAAAAACATACAGGTGAGTGTAGGTTTTCAAACTGTATGCATTATAAAGAACCTAATTGCAAGGTTAAGGAAGCGGTTGAAGCGGGCGAAATTTATACCAATAGATACAAATTCTATATAAAAACGTTAGAAGAAATTATTGCTAGGGGGAATAACAAATGATAAAAATAGCACCATCTATACTTTCAGCTGATTTTTCAAGACTAGGTGAGCATATTCGAGAACTAGAGGACTTCGGTGCTGATATGATTCATATTGATGTAATGGATGGTATGTTCGTACCTAATATTTCTTTTGGAGTTCCGATTATTAAGAGTATTAGAAAACTAACAAAATTGCCATTTGATGTGCATCTTATGATTGAAGAGCCTTCAAGGTTTATAGAAGACTTTGCCGGTGCAGGAGCTGACATAATAACTGTTCATTATGAAGCTGACAGGCATATTGATAGAACTATTAATTACATAAAAAGTTTTGGAATTAAAGCAGGAGTTGCATTAAACCCTGCGTCGCCTGTAGACACAATTAAACATTTAATAAGTAATGTTGATATGGTACTTATTATGTCAGTAAATCCTGGCTTTGGTGGTCAAAAGTATATTAAGTACTGTTCGGATAAAATAAAAGAAGTTAGAGAGCTTTCTTATAAATATAATAGTGATCTTATGATTCAAGTAGATGGAGGGATTGATGGATCTAATATTTCAGAAGTTGTAAATAGTGGTGCTAATGTAATTGTAGCTGGGTCAGCTATTTTTAAAAATGACGAAATTGAGAAAAATATAAAAGCCTTAAAAGCAGGAATTTAAAATGAAGGTTGTTATAGTATCAGGAGGTAAGCCACCATCTAAGGGACTTCTAACAAAAGAAATCAGTCCGAATACATTTTTAATTGCAGCAGACAGTGGCGCTAATTGCCTTTATGAATATAATATCCTACCTAATTTACTGCTAGGAGATTTTGATTCTATCGATAGAAAAGTATTAGATTATTTTGAAAAAAACAATTGCAGTATAGATATTTATCCTACTGAAAAGGATTTTACTGATACGGAAATTGCAGTTAGAAAAGCAATAAGTATGAAACCAAGTGAAATAGTATTACTAGGGTGTACAGGAAGTAGGGTTGATCATTTACTCGGAAATATAGGTATGCTTAAAATTTGTTTGGAAAATGGCGTTAATGCCTATATTGTGGACGAAAACAATGATATTAGGTTATCTAATGCTACAATTTCATTAAATGGCGTAGTGGGCCAAATTTTCTCAGTACAAGCTTATGGAGATGAAGTAATTGGGTTAACTATTGAAGGTGCAAAATATCCGCTAAATAATTATAATTTGAAAATTGGCGAGAGTGTAACTATTTCAAATGAGTTTGTATCAACTGTGGTTAAACTTAAATTTAAAGTTGGAACACTTATGATAATATTATCATGTGATTAATATCTATATAAAAATTTAGTTCATTATAAGAAAAGTATATATTATGCCAGATGAGGGTGTAATAATATACTTTCTTTTTTTGTATCATTAGTGATAGTAAATCATATAATAGTATTGGAATACTTTGGGAGGGGAACAACTTATGAGAAGGCATTATAAGCGTTTAGGAAATCAGCTTGGAGTAATTGTTACCTGTGTAGGAATAGGGGTTATATCAGTAGTATTAGTTCCATTCTGGTTGTGGATAATTGCCGCGGGAGGGGGAATTGTTTACTGTGGCTTTACTATAATGAATCACAATAATCATTGTTAGTGATATGAAATTCATGTTTGGGAGGGAATAGAAATGAAAATTATGGCTATTAAATTGCCGAGGGTTCTGTCACGGATCATTAATTTTTTTTTGAGAAGATAACATAGGAATGTAGAATAAAAAATGCAGCTTATGGCTGCATTTTTAATTTCATAATTATATTGCACGTTGTACTTTACCAGAACGAAGACATCTAGTACAAACATGAATAGATTTAGGCGTTCCGCTAACTATAGCTTTAACTTTTTGAATATTTGGAGCCCATTTTCTTTTTGACTCACGATGTGAGTGACTGTATTGGCTACCTGAAATAACACCTTTATTACATATATCGCATTTTCTTGACATGAAAACACCTCCTTAACCTACGAAGATAAATCTTCTCGATTGAAACACAAATTATTGTATCATAAATTAGACTACTCTTGCAAGTAAAATACAAATATTTTAGTGTTTAAAGCAATTATAAAAACAATTTTCTTTAATAAATTACTATTATAATATAAAATAATCTATATAGTGGTATAAGGAGGAGTTACAATGAAAGGTAATATTATGAAAGACAATGGTAATATATATTATACAGAGGAGGCTTTAGCTAACATAGTTGGTATTTCTACTATGGAATGTTATGGAGTTGTTGGCATGGCATTAAAAGACGCTAAAGATGGATTTTGGCAGTTAATTAAGAGTGATGGTTTAGATAGAGGCGTCAAAATTCATTCAAAAGAGAATCAACTATTTATTGAATTATATATAATAGTTGAATATGGCACGAAAATCTCTATAATATCAAATAATATAATTAAAAAAATAAAATACAATGTTGAAAATTATACAGGACTGAATGTGGCATCAATAACAGTAAACGTCCAAGGTGTAAGGGTCTAAGGGGGGATGGATAGTGGAATACTTGAAAATTAACGGACAACAATTCCGGAACATGCTAATAAACGCATCTAATAGATTAGAAGCAGAGAAAGAATATGTGAATGCACTAAATGTATTTCCAGTGCCAGATGGAGATACAGGTACTAATATGTCGATGACATTTAAGGCAGCGGTTTGTGAAATTGAAGATATGACAACTGAGTCTATTTCTGAGATATCGCAAAAACTAGCTAGAGGTGCGCTTATGGGTGCAAGGGGTAATTCAGGGGTAATACTATCACAGATATTTAGAGGCATTGGTAAGGGCCTTGAGGGTATTTGCGAAGCTACTGCTGAAGAATTTGCTAAGAGCATATTAGAAGGTGCTAATTATGCATATAAAGCTGTAATGAGACCTACTGAAGGAACTATTTTAACTATTATTAGAGCTGCTGGTCATAGTGCAGTTGATAATAAAACATCTAACGTAGTTACACTTATGCAGGATATATGCAAGGATAGTAAAATCATGCTGGATAAAACTCCAGATATGCTTCCAGCATTAAAACAAGCTAATGTAGTTGATGCAGGTGGAATGGGACTTCTAATACTATTTAAAGGTATGTATGAATCCTTAAATAGTAATATGGAAGCTACAATTAATAAACTGCAAACCCCAGGTGCTGAACCGGAAATAGTATCACCTGGAGCATTAGGTATGCCCGTTCATATAGAATTTGGATATTGCACTGAACTTTTAGTTATAGCTGAAGATGTTGATACAAATAAACTAAAGAGTTATTTAGAAAAAATTGGAGACTCAATGGTTGTGGTTGCACAGGATGAATTTCTTAAAATTCATATACACACAAATGATCCTGGGCTAGTACTTTCAAAAGCAGTAACACTCGGAGAACTTTCTAAAGTTAAAATTGAAAATATGAGAGAACAACATAGAAATTTATTAGACCTTGATTATGAAGAAGTTGTGGAAACTGAGGTAGAACATGCTTCTGAAAGTAAAAAATATGGATTTATATCTGTTGCACTAGGAGAAGGTATTAAAAACATTTTCGAAGATTTAGGTGTGGATGTTGTAATACAGGGCGGACAAACTATGAACCCAAGTATACAAGACATATTAGATGGCATTAATAAAATTAACGCAGAAAACATATTTGTATTACCAAATAATAAAAATATAATTATGGCGGCAGTACAAGCGGCGGAGCTTTCAGATAAAAATGTTGTAGTTATTCCTTCTAAAACTATACCACAAGGAGTAACGGCTGTAACAATGTTTAACGCAGAAGTTAGCGTAGAAGAAAATGAAAATACATTAAAAGAGGCAATTAAAAATGTTGCAACAGCTTCTGTAACATTTGCGGTTAAGGATACTGAGTCAGATGGTAAGGTTATTAAAGAAGGAAATATTTTAGGCCTAGTAGAGCAAAACATTAAAGAGGTTGGAACAGATATTTATAAAGTCTGCGAATTAATTATAGACAGCATGATCACCGAGGATAGCGAGCTAATTACAATTTTCTATGGAGAAGATTGTAATTCAAGTGAAGTTTCTGAGTTCATTTCTGAACTAGAACTTAAATATCCAGATATAGATATTCAGCATTATGATGGAAAACAACCACTATATTATTTTATTGCTTCAGTAGAATAAAAGCCCTAGGGCTTTTTTTCTTATATGATTTAAAATCTTATTTTTGGAGTGGTATTTGTGGAAATTTATAGCGATATAAAATATATAAAGGGCGTTGGCCCTAAAATGGCCGAAATTTTAAATAAGTGTGGAATTTTTAATGTGCTAGATCTGCTATTGTATTTTCCTAGGGATTATGAACAAGTATCAGTAGGGAAAAGCATTCTAGAATGCATTGCAAGTGAAAAAACAATTGTAGAGTGTACTGTTTTAGAAGTATTAAGAGATCTTAGACTAAAAAATAATAAAACGCTTTCTACAATAGTTTTTTCTCAAGATGGAAATAAATTCAAAGGAAAATGGTTTAATCAAACCTACGCAAAAAATAGCTTTAAGATATCTAATAAATACATCATTACAGGTAAAGTGGATAAATTTAGGGAAGAAATTACAATTATGAATCCCAAAATATTAAAAAAAACATCAATGGATACAAATAAAATTATAGCTGTGTATCCGCTTAAAAATAATGTTACTAATAGTTTTTTTAATAAAATCATATCAGATGTGCTTTGTAACGTTGAAATAACAGAAAATTTACCGCAGTGGCTCCTTGAAAAATATAAGTTTTGTTCCCTAGATGAGGCTACTCGAAATATTCATAGCCCTAAAAATTTACAACTTCTTAATGAATCAAAAAGGAGGCTTAAATTTCAAGAGCTATTTAACTATTCATTAAAAATATTGATGCTTAAAGAGTTTATAAAATTTCATAACGAAGGCATTGTGTTTAAAATAGCGCCAGAACTTACTGTTTTAAAAAAGCTACTTCCTTTTGAGCTAACGAGTGCGCAAAGTAAAGTTGTAAGGGAAATACTGATAGACCAAAAGAAAGACAGAGGTATGAACAGACTTTTACAAGGAGATGTTGGAAGTGGTAAAACTATAGTTGCTATAATTACTATGTTTAATGTGGTGAAAAATGGTTATCAAGCTGCGCTTATGGCACCAACAGAAATATTAGCAAAGCAACATTTCGAAGAAATTAAAAAGGTGCTAAAAGATTTTCCACTTGAAATACAGATATTAAGTGGAAGTACATCACCCAAAAATAAAGAGCTAATCAAACAGCAGCTAAGAAGTGGAACTATTGATATAATTATTGGAACCCACGCACTTATCGAAGATAATGTAGAATTTAAGAACTTAGGAATGATTGTTACTGATGAACAGCATCGTTTTGGAGTATCGCAAAGAAATAGGTTTTCTAATAAAGGGAAAAATATAGATATACTTGTAATGACAGCTACGCCTATTCCAAGAACTTTATCCTTATACTTATATGGTGATTTAGATGTGTCTATTATAGACGAATTACCACCAGGAAGACAGAAAATAGATACGTCCTACGAAAGTATGGCATCTAGAAGTCATGTGTATGAGTTTGCACTCAGTGAAATTAATAAGGGAAGGCAAGTTTATATTGTTTGTCCGCTTGTTGAAGAAAATGAAGAAATGAAGCTTAGCTCAGTGCAAGTGCTTTATGAAGAATTAAAAGAAAAATATTTTAGCGCTATAGAAATAGGAATGATATATGGTAAAATGAATGGTAAACACAAAATAGAAATCATGGAAAAATTCAAAAATGGAGAGATTAAGGCATTAATTTCAACTACTGTAATTGAAGTGGGGGTAAATGTACCTAATGCTACAATTATGATAATTGAAAACTCAGAAAGATTTGGGCTTGCACAACTCCATCAACTTAGAGGAAGGGTAGGAAGAGGCGAACATAAGTCCTATTGTATACTACTTGCTAAAATTACAAGTAGCATAGTGAAAAGAAGACTAGATATACTTATAAAAAGTAATGATGGTTTTTTCATTGCAGAAGAAGATCTAAAAACCAGAGGTGGGGGAGAATTATTTGGATTTAGGCAACATGGTGAATCAGGACTAATTCTAGCTGATATAATTGAAGATATTAATATTTTAAAACTAGCAAATAGTGAGGCAAAAAAGTTAATAGAAAGCGATAATATCGAAGACCAGAAGATAAAAAATAAAATAATAGAAAAAATAGAACAAAATTCTAATTACATATGCTTTAATTAAAGATATCTTTGTATAAATTACAAATATATGATAAAATATTAGCGAAACTGGCTAAGATGGAGGGATAAACACATGAGAATTATTTCAGGAAGTGCAAGAGGAAGAAAATTATTATCCCCAATTGGTATGGGAACAAGGCCTACATTAGATAGAATAAAAGAATCCATGTTTAGTATAATACAAAATAAAGTAAGAGGTTCCATTGTGGTTGATATGTTTTCAGGTACTGGTAGCTTAGGGCTTGAAGCGGTAAGTAGAGGAGCAGCCATGTGTTATTTAATTGATATGGGGGATACTACATTTGAAATGTTACAAAACAATGTAGATAATTTAAAGTTCAATGATAAATGTAAATGTTTGAAAGGCGATACGTATAAATACATGCAACAGTTTTCAGATGAGAAAATTGTATTTGATTTAATTTTCATAGATCCACCATATGCAAAAGACATGATTCCACCCGCTATTGAAATTATTGCGACAAATGGACTTTTAAGTAAAGATGGACTTATTGTTTGTAAAATAGATTCTGCAGAAGAAGTATATCAAGGGAACTCTATTATTAATCTTTCTGATTTAAGAAAATATGGTAATACTACTGTACTGATTTACGAATATAAGGAAAAAGTGGAGGCATAACATGAAAAAAGCAATTTGCCCTGGAAGTTTTGATCCAATAACCAACGGACATTTAGATATTATTGAGAGGGCGTCTAGAGTCTTTGATGAATTAATTGTAGGAGTACTAGTTAACCCTGAGAAAGAAAATCTCTTTTCTGCCGATGAGAGAGTACAGCAAATAAAAAAACTAGTGAAAGAATTGCCCAATGTAAAAGTTAAAAAGTTTAGTGGCTTACTTGTCAATCTAATGAATAAAGAAGGCGCTGGAGTTATTATAAAAGGACTTAGGGCTGTTTCAGATTTTGAATATGAGTATCAAATGGCATCAATGAATAACAAATTGGATCCAAGTAAAGAAACTATGTTTATGATGACAAAAGCAGAATATTCATATCTAAGTTCTTCATCAGTTAAACAGGTTGCAATGTTTGGTGGTTGTATTAAAGGATTAGTACCAGATGAAATTATTCCAGATATTATTAGGAAAATGAATTCTAAATAGGGGGATAAGTATGGATGTTATAAAGCTTTTAGATTATCTACAAGAAATTATAGAGAGCTCGTCTAAAATACCTGTTACGGGTAAGGCAGTTATAAACAAAAGAGAAATATTGGATATAATTGATCAAATTATAAATCACATGCCAGATGAATTTAAGAAGGCGGAGTGGATCTGTGATGAAAAAGAGCGGATTCTTGTTGATGCTAAAAATCAAGCAAAGATTTTTGAGGAAGATACTATTGACAAAATAAGAAGAAGAGTTGAAAAGCAAGACTTAGTTAAAGAAGCTCAAATAAGAGCTGAAGAAATTATTGCCGCAGCTCAAAGAGACGGTAAAATTATGCGCCTTGGTGCTAAAGACTATGCGGATGAAATATTATCTCAATTAGACAAAGAGATAGAAGAAAAAGGCCAGCAAATGGTGCATAATATTAAAGAGGATGTTCAAGAGTTCCTAATATCCATGCAGGGACAAGTTACAGGTACAACAACTTCCATCAGAGAAAATGTAAAAGAACTAAGAAGTATGAAATAGTTTAATTAAATTTGTAAGAAATATGGGAATAATTAAAGTAATTAAAATCATAATATATAAATTACTATTGCTATATACACTACTGTTACTGAAGGTAATAATTGATGTGGTATGTAGGAATACATAGTATAAAATTATTGATAAAGTTGAAGAAATTATTGCTTGAACAAATTTTCGGACCACGTATTTTTTCATTGATACATTATATTTATATGTATAACTATAAACCTGAGATATAATAGACAAGCCACTAAAAGCAATTAAAAAACTTAGCATTGGAAGTTTTACAATTAAACTTGAATTACTAGATGATATTAAATTGCAACCATTAGTTACCTCTAACATTCCGAGTATTAAACCTTCTATAAAATCACTAGAAAAGCCCAAAATTAAAGAAAGCTTATTAAGGACAATGTGAAATATGACATTGTCTTTTATTATTCCAGTGATTATTGAGAATATTACTATGAAACCACCTATATTTAAGGAGTTTTTTATGGCATCTTCAATGCTGTTTTTAAATGTTATACCAAAATTTATATTTGTGTTTGGTTGTTTTTGAGAATTATTACTTATGACTTTACCAAAAGTATTCTTTGAGGGAATGATAAATCCCATTAACATGCAGGATAAGATATTAGAAAGTAATAATAAATAGCCCATTTTACTACTTGACATCATAGAAGCACCTACAGTACCTATAACAAATAAGGGGCTTGCATTAGATGCAATATTAAGCAATCTTTCACAGGTGTCTAAGTCTATTATTTTTTTTTCATACAGAGCGCAAGTATACCGTGCACCCAAAGGATAACCACAAAGCACACTGACAATGAGTGCGATAGTAGACTCCTTCGGTAGTTTTAGCGGCTTACAAATTAGATTGCCTAGAAGTTTAGAATAAATGTTAATGCCATTGTAGTTTATTATAATATTTATAAGAACTAAAAATGGGAAAAGAGAGGGAAAAACTGCATAGAAGAATAATTTTGTTCCGGATATAGTGTAGCGAATACAAATATTTGGGTTAAGTATCATTTGAAGAATAATAAGAGAACAAATTATTGTTATTAGAAGATTTATCTTTAAAGTTTTTAATAGTTTAAATAATAAGAATATTATAGAAATTAACAATATAACTAATAGTAACTTCAAGTCTAAACCCCTTTTTTATTAGTACTCAATTAAATATATTTTAAAGAACGTAAACTTATGTACTTTAAACAATAATTTTAAATATAATAAATTCTACTATCTGTTAAGAGGTAGTAGAATTTATCTTTAATCTATAATTATAGGTGATATTAAATAATCACTATTATAAGCTAAACTATTATTTATAAGGCTGTAAGCTCCCGTAGATTGAATATCTAACTTCAAGGTTTCGCTCAGAGTTTTAGGGATTTTAGTGTAAAGTGGAATGCTACTGTTTGATTTTATGGATTTCAGAATTGATTTTCCCTTAGAGTTAAAACCTAAAACACGGGCATAAGGGGAAGGCATTGACCTTAATTTTTTGGTGTCAAAGTCATCAAACCCTATAAAATATTGGCATAAGATTCTACTAAGCCTCGTGTAAGTGTACCGTCTGCTTTTCATATCTTCTAGCGCACTAGAGTAGCTTATGTTGTTTTGCACGGATTTTATAATTTTATTATGTAGGCCTTCTGACACATCTGGTAAATTCTCCAATGAGTTTTTTGATGTTAGACATTTGTGTTTTATGTAAGGAAACATAGAATCTTCAAAGGCAAATTTATAATTATTTGAGTATAAGTTTTGAATTTCAGCTAATACTGAATTTGGGACGTGATCTTTTAGTTTATCAACTGAGCCATTTTCTTTCATAAATTTTCTAATAGCTGTAGCACTTGAAAATTCTGCATGTAAATTATTACTATTAAATGATGCACCTTCTCTTTTTAAGGTGTAGGGCGTGATAGAACTATTTAATTTAATTAAGCTTTTGCAGTATTCAATACCTAGTATGTTGTTAGAGGAATTTAAGAAGTCATGAAACAAAGTGCTTGACATGTCTCTCTTTGAATTTATTAAATAATCATAAAGTGCATTAGCTCTAGCTATAGGGTAACCTGTTCCCTTAGATAAATAGGTTTTTAATAGTGTTTTAAAGGCAATAGGTTCTTTAGACAATATATTTGCAATACTATTTATATCGCAAATATCATCGTGCTCAGAGCCAAAGCAAATACTGTCCACTACTCCTAAGCTATTTAAAAGACTCACAGCACCATGGGAAAAAAATTCTGCTGAAGATACACTGTAAATAGTTGGTAGTTCTATTACTAGGTCTACACCACTGTTTAAAGCCATCTTAGTTTTTGTCCATTTGTCCACAGTAGATGGGATTCCACGTTGAGCAAAATTTCCGCTCATAACACTAATTAGGACATCACTATTTGTGAGTTCTTTTGTTTTATTGATATGATATAAGTGACCGTTATGTAATGGGTTATACTCAACAATTATACCGGAAATATTCATTGAATCACCTCCTGATAGCTTTCGTATAAGATAATTATACAAATTGTCTATATATATTAATTATAGGCTAATAACTATTATATAGTATAAAACAAATAAACAAAAGCAAGTATATTGTGATAAAAAAGAAAAGAGACCGAATACTATGAATATATAAAATATTAGATATATAAAGCATTTTACGTTTTTATGTTGAAATGTATAGTGTAAAAGGAGTATATTATTAGTGTACACAAGTCAATAATAACAGAGAGGAGAAACAAGAATGACATTTATAGAGAAAATATGTAAAAGAGCGCAAGAAGATATAAGGAGAATAGTACTTCCAGAAGGGGAAGAAGAAAGAACTATAAAAGCTAGTGAAACAATTAATAAAAATTCAATAGCTAAGATTATATTAGTAGGTAATAAAGGTGCAATACAAAAAAAAGCAACGGAACTCGGAGTTGATATCTCCGGAGTAGAAATTGTGGATCCTACTACTTCTGAAAAAACGGATGCTTATGCAAAGGAATTTTATGAATTAAGAAAACACAAAGGAATGACTGTAGAACAAGCATCAGAGACAATGAAAGATACAATGTATTTCGGAACTATGATGGTTAAAATGGGAGACGCTGACGGATTAGTGTCAGGAGCAATACATGCTACAGGAGACTTACTAAGACCTGGAATGCAGATTATAAAAACTGCACCGGGGATTAAGGTTGTTTCAAGTTTCTTTATAATGGAATTACCTAGCAATGAATATGGAGAGGATGGCCTGCTTTTATTTGCAGATTGTGCAGTTAATCCAAATCCTAATTCAGAAGAATTAGCTTCTATAGCTATTAGCACAGCAGAAAATGCAAAACTTTTATGTAATTTTGAACCTAAGGTTGCTATGTTATCTTTCTCTACTATGGGAAGTGCAAAGCATGAATTAGTTGATAAAGTAGTAAAAGCCACTGAAATTGCAAAAAATGCTAGACCTGATTTACAAATAGATGGAGAGCTTCAGTTAGATGCAGCTATCGTTCAAAGTGTAGGAAAATTAAAGGCACCAGGCAGTACTGTGGCTGGAAATGCAAATGTTTTAGTATTCCCAGATTTACAATCTGGAAATATCGGATACAAATTAGTACAAAGATTTGCTAAAGCAGAAGCTATTGGACCTGTAAGTCAAGGATTTGCAAAGCCTATAAATGATCTTTCAAGAGGTTGCAGTGTGGAAGATATAGTTAATGTTGTTGCCGTAACAGCAGTTCAAGCTCAAATACAAAAATAGTTTTGATATTAAAATATATACATAAGTTTAGGAGGCAAATTAAATGAAAATACTAGTTATAAATTGTGGAAGCTCATCGTTAAAATATCAATTGATAAACATGGAAAATGAAGAATGTTTAGCACTAGGGTTAGTAGAAAGAATAGGAATGGAAGGAGCAAAATTAACTCAAAAGGCTAAGGGAGAAAAATACATAATTGAAGAGACTATGAAAGATCATACAGATGCCATTAGATTAGTGCTTGGAGCACTTGTTGACAATGATCATGGTGTTATTAAAGAATTATCAGAAATAGGTGCTGTAGGTCATAGAATCGTTCATGGTGGTGAAAAATATGCGGGATCAGTCATAGTTACTGATGAAGTAATGAAAAACTTAGAAGAATGTTCAAAACTTGCACCACTTCACAACCCAGCTAATATAATTGGAATTAATGCTTGTAGTGCTTTAATGCCGAATATTCCAATGGTAGCTGTATTTGATACAGCATTTCATCAAACAATGCCAGAAGTTGCATATATATACCCACTTCCATATGAGCTTTATACAGAAAATAGCATTAGAAAATATGGATTCCATGGTACATCTCATAATTATGTTTCAACTAAAGCTGCAGAAATGATGGGTAAAGATATAAAAGATTTAAAATTAATTACTTGTCACTTAGGAAATGGAGCAAGTATTTGTGCGGTACAAAATGGTAAATCAGTAGAAACAAGTATGGGATTTACTCCACTTGAAGGAATAGCTATGGGAACTAGGTGTGGAAGTATAGACCCAGCTATATTAATTTATATAATGCAAGAATTAAACTTAACAATTGATGAAGTAAATGATATGATGAATAAAAAATCTGGAGTACTAGGAATATCTGGAATAAGTAGTGATTTTAGAGATATAGAAACAGCTGCATGGGAAGATGGAAATCATAGAGCGCAGTTAGCACTTGATGTATTTACTTATAAAGTTAAGAAATTCATAGGTTCTTATGCTGCAGTAATGGGTGGCGTAGATGCTATTATATTTACAGCTGGACTTGGTGAAAACTCTCCAGAAACAAGAGAAACAGTTTGTGATGGATTGGAATTTTTGGGAGCCGTTTTAGATAAGTCTAAAAATAAGGTTCGTGGAAAAGCTGTAGAAATAAACACAGAAGATTCTAAAACAAAAATATTTGTTATTCCAACAAATGAAGAATTAGTAATTGCAAGAGATACTGAATCTTTAATAAAATAAAATTGCTAATTTCTATGATAAATAATTCTTGACTTTTTACTGTATTTTTTATATAATAGTCTGTGTTTGATGTTAGTAAAAAAGAATTTAGTTAGGAGGGACGCAGAAGCTTTACTCGAGCTGTATAATTTTATTATACAATGTATAAAGATTTTTTTTATATGAGAAAAAACTGAATAGCATTTAGTTTTTCAGAGTGGATATTATGGTAATAGATGTTTCGGAAATATTTGGTAATAAAAACAGAAGGAAAGAAATTCATTTAGACTTTGAAAAAGATAAGTTTTGGTTTGATAATGAATTTATACAATTCTCTAAACCAGTTGTACTACATTTGATTTTTAACCCTATTGATCATGATTTGGAGTTAACTGGAAGTATTCAGACAGAGCTATTACTTGCTTGTTCTAGGTGTCTTGAGACCTTTTCACATTCAATAAACATTGAATTCAATGAAAGATTGTCGAAAACTCTACATAGCGAAGATGAGGATATTATTTTTATTAAAGATGATAGATTAGATTTAAATGAGGTTGTAGAAAATAATATCATTTCAATGTTGCCTATAAAAAGACATTGTAATAAAGATTGTAAAGGATTATGCCATCAGTGTGGAATTAATTTAAATCAAAATACATGCAAATGTGAAATTGATGATATTGACCCAAGGTTGGCAAAGTTAAAAAATTTGTTTTCAACTGATTAAGGAGGTGTTACAATGGGAAATCCAGCTAGAAAATTTTCTAAAGGTAGAAGAGATTCTCGAAGAGCGCAAACATTTAAACTTGGTTTACCAGGAATAGTAGAGTGTCCTCAGTGTCACGATATGAAACTTGCTCACAGAGTATGTAAAAACTGTGGATATTACAAAAATAGAGAAGTTATTGCAATGGAAGCAAAATAAAAAGAAAGTCGAAAGACTTTCTTTTTATTTTTCGAGTAAATTATATTCAATTCGATATTAATAATACTAGGAATACTTGCACAATATAGTATATAATATAAATAAATATATAATATTTATATGGCAAATTCAAAGTGAGGGTATAAAATGGTTGTTGTTGTAGATGGAATGGGTGGAGATTTTTCTCCGAATGCGGTGGTTTGTGGTTGCGCTGCAGCTGTTAAAGAATATGATATAGATATCCTAATAACTGGTCCTTATGATTTGATTAAAGAGGAGTTAGATAAATATACCTATGATCCTACTAAAATAAAAATTATTGATGCTAAAGAAGTTATTAGTACAAGTGAACATCCGGTAATGGCTATTAAACGGAAAAAAGATTCTAGCCTAGTAAAAGCCTTGAATCTTGTAAAAAGTGGAGAAGCAGATGCTGTTATATCTGCTGGAAGTTCTGGTGCTTTTTTAGCAGGATGCACTCTTATAGTAGGAAGAATAAAAGGAATAGATAGACCAGCTTTAGCACCTGTAATGCCTGGGAAAAACGGACCTTTTATGATAATTGACTGTGGAGCTAATGCAGAGTGTAAACCACATTATTTAGTTCAATTTGGACTTATGGGTAAAACCTATTTTGAAAATATTCTAAAAATAAATAACCCATCTGTAGGCCTTGTGAATATAGGAACCGAAGAAGAGAAGGGTAATGAGCTTTCCAAATCAGCTCATAAACTACTAAAGGTAGCAAATTTAAATTTCGTTGGCAATGTGGAAGCTAGAGAAATTCCAACGGGGGATATTAATGTGATTGTTTGCGATGGTTTTGTAGGAAATGTAATTTTAAAACTTTATGAAGGTGCAGTTGCTAATATATTTGATATATTAAAGACGGGCATAATGAGCTCCTTTAGAACTAAGCTTGGGGGAATGCTACTAAAACCAGTATTCAAAAAGTTTAAGAAAGATTTTGATTATAAAGAATATGGTGGAGCAGCTTTTTTAGGAGTAAATGGAATTTGTATAAAAGCTCATGGGAGTTCAGATGCTAAAGCTTTTAAAAATGCCATAAAACAAGCTACAATATTTTATGATAATAAGGTTGTAGATAAATTGAAAGTAGAAATAGAAAAGCTATCTCTGCAGGAAAAAGCTGATAGTTAATAAGATAATAAAACAATAAAAGGAGGTGAAGATATTATGTTTGAAAAAATTAGAACCACTATAGCATCACAGCTAAGTATAGATGAAGAAGAAATAAAAATGGAATCATCTTTTATGAATAATTTAGGCGCGGATTCCCTTGATATTGTAGAACTTATAATGGCGCTTGAAGAAGAGTACGATATAGAAATTCCTGATGAAGATGTTGAGAAAATTTCAACTGTGGGCGATGTAGTAGAATATATCAAAGGCCATTCTGAAGAATAATACAAGGTCCCGCATTACTGCGGGCCTTTAACTTTTTGGAGTTTATTTTTGAATTTACTACTGTTTTGAAAAGTAAGTTGAATAATAAACTTGAATAATTTTTATTAAAAGGAGCAATTATTATGAAAAGTAATATAAACTTACAACAACTAGAGGAAAAACTGGGATTGAATTTTAGTGATAAGGAGCTATTAAAAGTGGCAATAACTCATAGCTCCTATGCGAATCAAAAAAGAGTGGTCGAGTTCAACGAAAGACTTGAATTTTTGGGAGACTCTGTATTGCAACTTATAATATCCGAATACTTATACTGTCATTTTACTGAAAAGCCTGAAGGATATCTAAGTAAAATTAGGTCTCTAATTGTTTGTGAAAATTCATTGTGTGACATCGGAAATGGATGGGAACTTGGAATGTATATGAACATGAGTAAAGGTGAAGAAATTACTGGAGGTAGAAATAGAGTTTCTATATTGGCAGATTGTGTAGAAGCAATAATAGCTGCTATATATTTGGACAAAGGAATTGAATATTCTAAGACCTTTATACTTAATAATTTCAGCGGTACAATTGAGAAAGCTGTTAGCAATGAGGTTATTTTGGATTATAAGACTAAGATTCAAGAAATATTACAGCAAAATGGAGAATTGGATATTAGCTACGAACTTGTGAAATTTGAAGGACCGCCACACAAAAGAAAGTTTTTCGTGGATTTAATAATAGACCAATGTGTAAAAGGTTCAGGGCAAGGATATAGTAAAAAAGAAGCAGAACAGAATGCAGCTAAGGAAGCTGTTTCGAGGCAGGGTGGGTTACATGAGTAATTTGCATTATATTATTCCTATTTTTGTTCCACATGAAGGATGTCCACATGAATGTGTATTCTGTAATCAAAATAGCATAACGGGCACGAAAGAAAAAGTTGATGCAATGTATGTTGAGAACACAATAAATGAATATTTAAAAACAATAAAAAGTAATGATGCCGTTATTGAGGTGTCATTTTTTGGAGGAACATTTACAGCTATAAAAATGGAAAAGCAAATAGAACTTTTAACTGTTGCTAAGAAGTTCAAAGAGAATAATAAAATAAAATTCATAAGATTATCTACAAGACCGGATTATATTGATGATAATATATTATTAAATCTTAAAAAATACTCTGTAGATATTATAGAACTTGGAGTTCAATCGTTGGATGCACAGGTGTTATTAAAATCTAGCAGAGGGCATACTTCCCTAGATGTAAAACATGCATCAAAACTCATTAAGAAGTATGGGTTTACTTTAGGGCTACAAATTATGATAGGTCTACCAGGAGACAATATAAACAAGGATATAGACACAGCTAGAGGCGTTATTGCTCTTAAACCAGATAATTGTCGAATTTACCCTGCTCTTGTAATTAAAGATACACCAATGGAAAGCATGTATAAAAAAGGGAGTTTTGTTCCGTATTCATTAAGTGAAGCGGTAAATATAAGTAAGATCATTTACATTATGATGATTGCAAACAGTGTAAATGTAATTAGAATTGGATTACAACCCACTGCAGAAATTTCTGAAGGTAATGACCTAGTTTCCGGACCATTTCATCCTGCGTTTAGAGAGCTTGTTGAGAGTAGTATATATAATGATTTGTTATACTATGTAATTTCGAAGAATATCAAAAATAACACTGCCCGCACTACCACAGATAAGGTCTTAGTAAAAATCAATCCCAAAGATGTCTCTAAACTTTACGCTAATGGCAAAAGCTTTTTTAATGACATGAAAAAACTAATAAATACAATTTGCATAGAGGTATCACAAGATAATTCTATACAACTGGGAAGCATTGGCGTATGCATAGGAAGTGAATGTATTATTATGACTATATATGAATATGCGTGCATGAAGTATAGTGAAGGATTTTAACTTATCGTAGAAAAACCGTGTACACGCGGTTTTTCTAATTTAAATGCACTAATTTATGTGTATGAACACTAACAATTGATATTTTCATGAAAATGCACTAAAATAGAGAGTAGAATAAAATTCAAAATATGAGGTGAATTATGAGTAAGAAAAAAAGAGAGAAAAACCAAAAAATATTGATTTATGGCATAGTCGCAATTTTTATATTAGGCTTTGTATTGCCAATGTTGGTTAGGTAAAATAGGAGAGTGTTTCCATGTTCTTAAAATCTATTGAAATTAGAGGATTTAAATCCTTTGCAGATAAAACAGAATTAACATTCAAGAAGGGCATTACGGCAGTAGTAGGCCCTAATGGTAGTGGAAAAAGCAATATATCTGATGCTGTTAAATGGGTCCTCGGAGAACAGAGTGTAAAAAATCTACGGGGAGATAAAATGGAGGACGTGATATTCGCAGGCACACAGTTTAGAAAACCGGTTAGCCTTGCACAGGTTTCCCTTACTTTAGATAATAGTGATTGTGAACTTGATATCGATTATTCTAATGTCACCATATCCAGAAGATTATATCGCTCTGGGGAAAGTGAATATTTAATAAATAATACGTCTTGTAGATTAAAAGATGTTCATCAGCTTTTTATGGATACGGGTATTGGAAAAGAAGGATACTCAATTATTGGTCAAGGTAAAATTGATGCAATTTTAAGTGGGAAAACTGATGATAGAAGAAAATTATTTGAAGAGGCTGCAGGGATTGTAAAATTTAAGACAAGAAAAGAAGAAGCACAAAAGAGATTGGATAGTACAGAGCAAAATATGGTTAGAATAAACGATATTTTAAGTACCTATGAAGAAAGATTAGAACCGTTAATGAAAGAAAGTGAAAAGGCAAAGAAATTTTTAAAGTTCTTTGAAGAGTTAAAAAGCAAAGAAGTTAGTATGATTATTGATTTTATAAATAAAGTTGAAGAAAAAATGAAAATTTTACAGGGTCAATGTGCTAAATTAAATGATGAAGTTATAAATTTTACAGATGAAAAAAATAGAGTAAGAAGCGCTAGTGAATACTGGAAGGACGAATTTGAAAAATTCGAAACTAAAAATCAGGAAGAAAAACAGGCATATTATAATAGTAAGCTTGTTTACCAAAATAATACTTCCGAAATAAATATTCAAAATGAGAGAATGCAAAATTTAGATAAAATCATCTATAAAACTTCAAATGAAAGTGATGACATTCATAAAAAGCTTCAGGTTGTTAAATGCAATTTGGGCGAACTCGAAGAGTCTTCTAATAGTATAAAAGATACTCAAGTAGAAATACAAGAAAAAATTGGTTCTGAAGAGATGAAAATTCTAAACATTCAAGAAAACATAAAAGTCCAAAGTGATGAAGCTATAAATCTAAAAGAAGAAGAGCAATTTATAATTGGTAAAAATATGGAAATTAGCAATAAGTTATTAATTTTAAACAACAACATAGAAAGCGCCCAAAAAAGATTAGTTTTTTTAGTGAATACCATTGAGAATATTGGTGGGGAAGTAAAGATAAATACTAGTACAAAAATAAATTATCAAAACCAAGTGGAACAAGTCAAAAGCAAAATTGTGGATTGTGAATTAGTGATTAATAAAAACAAGCAAAATAACAGTAAACTTCAAACCATTTTAGATAACGATGAAAGGGTCATGAAAAACTGTAATATTAAAATGAGTAAAACAGAAGCTAATTTTAATGTGCTGACAAGTCTAGAAAAAAAATTTGAAGGCTATAACAAGTCGGTGAAAAATTTAATGGAGCATATAGATGCTTGTAAGGTAGGGAGTATTTCTGAATGTTTTATACTTGGAGAGGTTATAAAGGTCGAAAAAAGATTAGAGGTAGCAATAGAAATAGCCTTGGGTGGTTCTATATCACACATAATAACAAAAGATGAAATTGTAGCAAAAACATTAATCAATTATTTGAAGGCACATAGTTTAGGAAGAGCAACATTTCTGCCTTTAAATATTATTAGAGGTAAAAAACTTAATATTTCAAATGAAACAATAAATCATATTGGTTTTATTGGAATTGCAAGTGACCTTATAGCTTATGATGAGAAATTTAATGAGGTAATGATATCTATTTTAGGAAGGACAATTATATGTAGTGATATGGATTCAGCCTTGCAAATATCTAAAAACAATAATTTTAGATATAAAATTGTAACAATATCAGGGGAAGTGATAAACCAAGGTGGGTCATTAACTGGTGGAAGCATATATTCAAAGACATCTAGTATTATTGGTAGGAAAAGGGAAATACAGCAGTTGGCTGTGGATTTAGAAGTATTAAAAAATGAATCTATTGTCTACACACAGAAAATAAAACAATGTAGAGCTGAAATCTTAAAATTAGATGAAGAAAACGTAAATACAAAGGATGAGGTTCATTTACAAAGCATTGAAAAAACAAAGCTAGAAGCTAAAATAAATTCTGTGCAAGATGAAACTAACAGGCTTAAAAAAAATCTTATGGATTTAGAGTCTGAAAAAATGTCAGAAGAGAGTAAGATTTATAGAGACAATAGCGAAATTAGCGAAAACAATTCCTCTGCTCTTAGATTAACAGAGGAGGGTGAAGAAATTCACAAAAGGCTTATGGCGGACAACGCTATATTAAAAGATAAATTACAAGAAATCGAGAATATAAAGGTACTTATTAACGATGCTAAGGTGAAAAAAGCAGTGATTGACGAAGCAATGCAGAATAAGCGTTCTGAAATCCAAAGGCTTAACGGAGAAATATTAGTACACAATGGAGCATTAACTACCTTTTCAAGAGAAATACAAGAAGCTTTGGAAAATAAGAATAGTAGCGAAAAAGAAATAAAAAGTGCAGATGAAAAAGTAAAAGAAATAATTAGTAAATTAGAAAAAATGGAGAAAAACTTCGAAGACAATGAAATACAGAAAATTAAAATTAAAGAGAAAATGAAAATAAATGTAGATAAGTTAGAGGATACTGCGCTAATGCTAGAAAAAACTGAGAAAGATTTATATAAAGGTGAACTAGCGCTTGCAAAAGTTGAAATGGAAAAAGGTGTTAATTATACAAAGCTTAATGATGATTTTGATCTAACATATGCAGAAGCACTTAAATTTAAAATTGAAATTGTCGACGCGAGTTGTATAAAAAAGGAAATAGCGTTATTAAAAGCAGATATATCAATGCTTGGTGAAGTTTATGTAGGTGCCATTGAAGAGTATAAAGAAGTCAAAGATAAATTCACTTTTATGGATAGTCAAAAGGAAGATTTGATATTGGCTAAAAATGAATTATTGACAGTGATATGCGAAATGACTGAAAAGATGAAAAAAATCTTTGCAGAAAATTTTATCATATTAAGACAAAACTTCAACGAAACCTTCGTGGAATTATTTAATGGTGGAAGTGCAGATTTAATACTTACAGAAGGCGATGAACTTACAGCCAAAATCGATATTAATGTTCAACCGCCAGGTAAAAAACTCCAGAACTTAAGTCTAATGTCTGGTGGAGAAAAAGTTCTATCTGCAATTGCATTATTATTTGCTATTTTAAAGATGAAGCCAACACCCTTTTGTATTTTAGATGAAATCGAAGCGGCCCTTGACGATGCTAACGTAATTAGATATGCTGAATTTTTAAAAAAATTCTCGGACAGCGTTCAATTCATTATAATAACTCATAGGAAAGGAACAATGGAAGCTGGAGATGTACTGTACGGTGTTACGATGGAAGAAAAAGGAGTGTCGAAAATAGTGTCTGTTGATTTTAATAGGTAAAGGCAATGTTTTCTGGCAACAAAAAAAATTGGAGGCTTTAGAATGTTTGGTGGATTTTTCGACAAATTAAAAGACGGACTAGCAAAAACTAGAAATAGTATAAGTGAAAAAGTTAGTGAAGTATTAAAATTGGCCCTTACAATTAATGAAGATTTATATGAGGAATTAGAGGAGATATTAATTACTGCAGATATAGGGGTAGAGACTTCTATTTATATTATTGAAAAACTTAAAAAAAAGGTGAAGGATGATAAAATAAAGGAACCTTCAGAAATCATGCCTTGTTTAAGAGAAGTTATAATTGCTATATTAGTTGAAGATGAAGCGGAAGTAAAACCTATACAGATTCCAAAGGTCTTACTCGTAATTGGTGTTAACGGCGTTGGGAAAACTACTTGTATTGGTAAAATCGCAGCAAAGCTAAAAAATGAAAAATATAAAGTGCTAATTGCAGCAGCAGATACTTTTAGAGCCGCGGCCATTGACCAATTAGAGGTTTGGTGCAATAGAGCAGGTGTGGAACTCGTAAAACAGCAAGAGGGATCGGATCCTGCTGCTGTGGTTTTTGATGCTGTTCAAGCAGCCCAAGCAAGAAAAATTGATGTTCTAATTTGTGATACGGCAGGTAGACTTCACAATAAAAAAAATCTCATGGATGAACTGGCAAAAATAAATAGAGTAATAAAAAGGGAGTACAGTGAGGCTCATATGGAAACTCTCTTAGTACTTGACGCTACAACAGGTCAAAATGGTGTGCAACAAGCAAAGCAATTTATGGAGGCATGCGCCGTAGATGGTATAATACTAACTAAATTAGATGGAACCGCCAAAGGTGGAATTGTAATATCTATAAAAAAACAACTGCATATACCTGTTGTGTATATAGGTGTTGGTGAAGGTATAGATGATTTACAAGAATTTGATGCACGGGACTTTGTAGAAGCACTATTTTAAAATACAAAGCAAAATATCGATTATATAAAAAATATAAGCTGTTAAGTAAAATTCCTTGACACCGCATATAAACTCTGATATTATATTACTTGTGAGTAGGGTGATGAAATGGAAAAAAGATTTGAAATTTCTTTATTATTTGATTTCTATAGTGAATTACTTACTGAAAAGCAAAAGGATATAATGGATTTGTATTTTAATAATGATTTATCATTATCAGAGATAGCAGAAATTAATAAGACAAGTAGGCAAGCTATTCATGATACTATTAAAACATGTGAAAAGTTACTTTTAGTATATGAGCAAAAATTAAAATTATCAAGTAAAGACCATAAACTGAAAGAAATATCTGAGAACATTATATCAGAATTAGATAAATTACAGATTAATATAAAAGATGACAAAATGAATCAGATTATATATGATATAAAAAACCAAATAATTGAGAACATTTAGGAGGTTTATTATGGCTTTTGAAGGACTATCTTCTAAGTTACAAGATACCATGAAAAAATTAAAAGGTAAGGGTAAGCTTTCTGAAAAAGATATCAAGGATGCTATGAGAGAAGTAAAACTAGCACTGCTTGAAGCTGATGTTAATTATAAAGTAGTTAAGGATTTTGTGAAAAATGTTAGTGAAAAATGTTTAGGCAATGGAGTAATGCAAAGCTTAACACCTGGACAACAAGTTATAAAAATTGTTAATGATGAGTTAACAAGTTTAATGGGTAATTCAGAAAGTAAATTAGAGTTTTCTATAAATGGAATAACAGTTATAATGCTTGTGGGTCTTCAAGGTGCAGGTAAAACCACAATGGGCGGAAAACTTGCGCTTTCACTTAAAAGAAAAAATAAAAAACCACTATTAGTTGCCTGTGATGTATATAGACCAGCTGCAATTAAACAATTACAAGTAGTAGGAAAACAAATTGATGTTCCGGTATTTACTATGGGAGACAAGGTAAACCCAGTAGATATAGCAAAAGCATCATTAGCATTTGCTAAGGAAAATGGTAATAATGTAATTATAATAGATACGGCAGGAAGACTTCATATAGATGAAAATCTAATGGAGGAACTTCAAAATATAAAAGTGTGCATGCAGCCAAGTGAAATAATGCTTGTCGTAGATTCGATGACTGGCCAGGACGCAGTTAATGTAGCAGAGAGCTTTAATTCACAACTAGACATAACTGGTGTAATCTTGACTAAGTTAGATGGAGATACAAGAGGTGGAGCTGCACTTTCTATTAAAGCAATAACTGGCAAATCAATAAAATTTGTTGGTGTTGGTGAAAAAATGAGCGATTTAGAAGTTTTTTACCCGGATAGAATGGCTTCAAGAATACTTGGCATGGGTGATGTACTTTCATTAATCGAAAAAGCGCAGCAGTCTATAAATGAAGACGAGGCAAAAGAACTTGGAAACAGAATGATGTCTCAAGAATTTAATTTGGATGATTTTTTAGCATCAATGCAACAAATAAAGAAACTTGGACCATTAAATAAATTAGTTGAAATGATGCCAGGTGCTAATAAAAAAGAGTTACAGGGTGTAGATTTATCTCAGAGTGAAAAAGAAATGGGAAAAGTTGAGGCTATAATAAGGTCAATGACTGTTGCAGAAAGAAAACATCCCAATTTGATTAGTGGATCTTCCTCTAGAAAAAAGCGAATTGCTAATGGATCAGGCACTTTGGTGCAACAAGTAAATAAGTTGTTAAAAGATTTTGAAATGATGAAAAAATTTATGAAACAAGCAAAGGGATCCCAAAAACCTGGTAAAAAAGGTATGTTTGGTAAAATGCCTTTTTAATAAAATGACTTCGGTTATAATTAAATATATATTTAAAGGAGGTGATATACGTGGCAGTTAAAATAAGATTAAAAAGAATGGGTGCTAAACACTCTCCATTTTATAGAGTTGTAGTTGCAGATTCAAGATCTCCTAGAGATGGAAAATTCATCGAAGAAATAGGATATTACAATCCAACAACAGAACCAACTACTATTAAAATAGATACTGAAAAAGCAGCTAGTTGGATACAAAAGGGTGCACAACCATCTGATACAGTTAAAAGGTTACTTAACAAAATAGCAGTCAACTAGAAAAGTTTTTAAGTAATGAATGGAGGAGTATTCCATGAAACAGTTACTTTATGTATTGGCAAGGTCTTTAGTTGATAAACCTGAAATGGTAGTAGTGAACGAAGTAGCGCATGAGCACACGGTAGTTCTTGAATTATCTGTGGCGAATGAGGATATGGGAAAAGTTATTGGTAAACAAGGTAGAATAGCTAAAGCTATTAGAACTGTTGTAAAAGCAGCTGCTGTAAAAGAAAATAAAAAAGTAGTTGTTGAAATAAAGTAAGAGTTAGGTTCTGCCTAACTCTTATTTTAATATAAGCAATTTGTAAGGAGGATTTTAAGTGAAAGATTTTATGAGTGTGGGTCAGATTGGTAAAACACATGGGTTAAAGGGTGAAGTTAAAGTTTTTTCACTAACAGACTCGCTTGAAAGATTTAAGAAATTAAAAAATGTATACATTGATGGCGAAATTAGAAAAATCGAAGGATGTAAACTTCAATCAGATAAAGTAATATTAAAAATTGAAGGCATAGACACCATAGAGCAAGCGGAGACTTATAGAAATAAGGCCCTTATGGTTAGTCGCGAAGAGGCGATTCCACTTGAAGAGGGTAGCTATTATGTAGCTGATCTTATAGATTGTAGTGTTTTTGACACAGATGGCAAAGAACTTGGAAAAGTATTTGATGTTCTTAGTACACCAGGTAATGATGTATATTGGGTTAAGGGGAATAATACAGAAGTGCTCGTTCCAGTACTTAAAGATATAGTTGTTAGTATAGATATTAATAAACGTGTAATAATAATTAAGCCAGTAAGTGTTTGGTCAGAATGAAAATAGATATTTTGACGCTATTTCCTGAAATGTTTGATATATTTAATCGCAGTATAATTGGAAAAGCTATAGAGAAAAATATACTGGATATCTCATCTCACAATATTCGGGACTATGCATTAAATAAACATAAAAAAGTAGATGATTATCCCTATGGCGGTGGGGCAGGTATGGTAATGCAAACTCAACCCATTATTCACTGTATTAATGATGTTAAATTAAATAATAGTGGAAAGGTTATATTTTTAGGACCAAGAGGTAAAACCTTCACGCAAGAGATAGCCAAAAATTTATGTAAGGAAAGTGAATTGATATTTTTATGCGGCCATTATGAACGCATTGATGAGAGAATTTATGACCATATAGATATGGAAATTTCACTTGGAGATTATGTTCTGACAGGTGGGGAAATGGCATGTATACCTATAGTGGATAGTATTTGTAGACTAATTCCAGGGGTATTATCTTGTAGTGAGAGCTTTACTGAAGAATCCTTTTATGATGGACTCCTTGAGTATCCTCAATATACAAGGCCGGAATGTTTTGAAGGTAAAAAGGTTCCAGAAGTATTGACCTCCGGGCATCATGAAAATATACGGAAGTGGAGAAGAACTCAGTCTCTTTTAGTAACTAAAGAAAAAAGACCAGATATGTTTCTGAAACTTGAACTTACGAAGGAAGACAAAAAATTGCTTAGAAAAGCTTATGAAATAAAAGAAGAAGTCTAATTACTAGAATGTATGTATCAATCTAACTGTAAAATATATTGCATATAATAATAAAAGGTATTTTATGTTGATATATATGTATAGTTATGATAAAATATACTTTGTGCTAGTACGGACGCTCCTCTGCTATATTGATGGGCATGAACGTCACAATAAAATATTAGGAGGGAATGCACATGTTAGATATTATAAGATCGATAGAACAAGAACAAATCAGAACTGATTTACCAGATTTTGGTGTGGGTGATACTGTTAAAGTTCACATTAAAATTAGTGAAGGTAACAAGGAGAGAGTCCAAGTATTCGAGGGAACCGTTCTTAAAAGACAACACGGCGGTTTAAGAGAAACTTTCACAGTAAGAAGAGTTGCATCTGGTGTTGGTGTTGAAAAAACATTCCCAGTAAATGCTCCAGTAATTGAAAAAATTGAAATTGTAAGACTTGGTAAAGTTAGAAGAGCTAAGCTATTCTACTTAAGAGATAGAGTTGGTAAGTCTGCAAAAGTTAAAGAAAGAATGAGAAAATAATTAAATTGGGGCTGAAAAGTCCCTTTTTATATTTTAGTGAATTCTTAAGTAGGTGGATATATGACAAAGAAAACTTCAAAAGCAGTAAAATACACAGCGATTTTACTTGTAACTTCAGTATTCATCATAAATTTTTTATTTCAAGTAGTAACAGTAAATGGTAAATCTATGGTTCCTACTTTGCAAAGCAATGATAAATTAATACTTGAAAGAGTATCATATAGAATAATGTCCCCTAAACGCAATGATATTGTAGTAATAAGGTATCCAGCTGATATAAGAGAAAGAATAATAAAAAGAGTTATAGCAGTTGCTGGTGACACGGTTAAAATATGTGATAATATATTATATATAAATGGTAAAACTATAAGTGAATACTATATAAATGAAGATTATATGAGTGACTATGATGAAATTCAGGTGCCGTTAGATACGGTTTTTGTTCTAGGGGATAATAGAAATTTCAGCAGTGATTCACGTAGTGATGATATTGGGTTTGTAAAACTCAATCTTATAGAAGGAAAAGCAGTTATAAAGCTTTATCCATTCAATAAAATGGGAAGGATACGATAAGTATGAGCATGACCATAAATTGGTTTCCAGGACATATGGCTAAAACTAGAAGACAAATTCAAGAGAGTTTAAAACTTGTTGACGCCGTAATAGAAATGAGAGATGCAAGAATTGTAAACTCTAGTGCAAATCCACAAATTGACGAGATCTGCAAAGATAAGCCAAGAGTTATTTTATTAAACAAAAGTGATTTAGCCGAAGATAAAGTAACTAAAGAATGGATACAAAAACTTACAACTGATACGGTGAAACCATTATCTGTAAATAGCCTTACAGGTGGGGGTTTAAAAAGTATAAAGACTACCCTTGATGAATTATTAAAAGAAAAGCAAGATAGGCAAAGAAAAAAAGGATTGGTTAATATAGTTACACGAGTTATGGTAGTTGGTATACCTAATGTGGGTAAATCTTCTCTTATAAATAAATTGGCTAAAAACCACAGTGCTAAAACTGGTGATAAACCCGGTGTTACTAAAAGTAAGCAATGGATTAAGACTAGCATCGGAATAGAACTTATGGATACTCCTGGGGTGCTATGGCCTAAATTTGAAGATCAAGTTGTTGGACTTAATTTGGCCTTTACAGGAGCCATAAAAGATGAAGTTATGGATATAGAGGAATTAGCGCTTAGATTAGTAGAAAGGCTTCAAGTTGTTAATCCACAAAGATTAATGGAAAGATATAAACTTCCAGAAATTATGGAAGAAGCTATAGATAATATGGATAATATAGGGAAGAAAAGAGGGGCTGTAATTTCTGGTGGCAACATTGACTATAATAGAATAGCAGTTATGCTTTTAGACGAATTTAGAGGTGGAAAATTAGGTTCTATATCCCTAGAAAGACCAGACGATTATTAAGTGTATATAATCATATGTAGTTTTTAGTTTTATTAAATAAGCAACCTTCTGATTGTGGATAGATAACAATTAATAATTGGTACCTAAGACAAATACCAGAAGGTTGCTTTTGCGTATAAAGTTATTAGCAGTATTTAATAAAAATTATGGAGTATTAAGGAGAAAATATTATGGAAAAAGATATGAATTTTTTAAATATGAGTTATAAAGAAATATATGATCATATAAAGTCAATAGAAAATGCGGAAAATACTAGGTCAGATAATGAGATGAAAAGTCTCATGAATATGCTTTTGAATGACAATAGAAAAACTGTACAAAAATTAGGCAGCCAAATGTTTAGAATGTTCGAGAACAAAGAAAAAGAGATTCAGAGAGTAAAAAAAATGTATGACTTTGATAGAAGTTTCGGAAACCATAAATATTTAGCAGGAGTGGATGAGGTTGGTAGGGGGCCACTAGCAGGACCAATAGTGGCAGCAGCCGTAATATTAGATTTAAATATAAAGGACGATAAAGATTTAATTCTTAGTGCTAACGATTCTAAAAAATTATCAATCTCTGTTCGATCCGAATTATCCAGGATTATTAAAGAAAAGGCTTTAGCCTATAAAATTATTGCTATTGATAATAACCAGATTGATGAAAAGGGTATTGGATGGTGCAATAATCAAGTGTTTTTAGATTGCTGTAATGAAATTTCCATTAAACCAGATATAGTTTTATCTGATGGATATAAAATCAAAAATTATGTGGGTTTAAATGAGTTTGCGATAAAAGGAGATACCAAAAGTATAAGCATAGCTTGTGCTTCTATTATCGCAAAGGTATATAGAGATGAACTGATGTTACAGTATAATAATGAATATCCGAATTATGGGTTTGATAAAAATGTGGGTTATGGTACAGAGCAGCATGTTAGTGCAATAAAAAAATATGGTGCTATCCCAATACATAGAAAGAGTTTCCTTAAAAATATATTAGAATTATAATTGAAAAGCGTCCTCAATATGATTAACTAAAAAATCATTGTTATCGTTATTTAGTAGAACTTCTATAACATCAAATCTAAAATTAGAGTCAGCGATATTTTTGTAGGAAATATAAACCTGCGCTGTTTTGTAAATTTTTTTCTGCTTAGCATAATTGACTGACTCTGCTGGTAATCCAAATTTTGTACCATATCTGGTTTTCACTTCTATAAAGCAAATATAATTATTATTTACGGCTATTAAGTCTATTTCTCCACATTTACATCTGAAATTTCTTTCTTTAATCAAGTATCCCACATTTTTTAAATGAGTTTCTGCTATACCTTCACCTAGTGCACCAATATCTTTGTTGTGTGCTTTCATTCTAAAACATCCTTCCCTATATAGTTATAGTTATCACTTAACAAGAAACCAGAATCAATAAAGGTGCCTTGTGGTACTCAAATTTGCCCTCTGTTTGACGATAAGGAGTCATGGCTAGCATTTGCACCAGTTCACCATTGTATAGCTTAAACGATGATTTTAAGTATTTCACTACGTATAATATTTTTATTTCACTCATTATATTAATCTCCTTCAATTGAATATATATACATTTCATAACCATTTATAATTTTAAATTATTCTCATTTTATGATGGATGCA
>JANZQE010000189.1:0-3729 GCA_038040705.1 Clostridium sp.
AAGGGAATGCAGTTCATGTTAGAAATATGGGAGCAACTTGAGAAACAGATGCGTTTGCTTTCTTTATGCATAACTAATAGATAAATAAACTATATTTTAAAGTTAAATCAGATATTTAATAAAATATCTGATTTCTTATTGCCTAAAAATATTAAGATGTATTTATAATATATTTATGCCAAATAATATTTCATATGATATAATAATATCAGTGCAATCGGGGGAATTAGCACGAATAAAAGCTTATATATTAAAAAAAGAACGAAAATACATAGATTATAATTTAGTAGCAGATATGCTACCTAGGATGGGAAGGTAAAAAACATGAAAAAAAGAAAAATGAAACTTTGGAAGAAAATTATCATTGGTTTATTTGCTATTATTGTATTTGCAATCGGAGGAACTCTTGGTTATACATTTTGGCAACTTGATAAAATGGATACTACAACAATATCCAAATCAGATGAGGATTTAGGTATTAAGACTAAATCAGATGAGGAAAAAACAGTGGAAAGCAAGGTAACAAACATTGCTTTATTCGGTGTAGATAGAAGAAATAAGAATGAAGCAGCCAGGTCAGATTCTATAATGATACTTTCTATAGATGAAAAGAGTAAGAAGATAAAAATGTCATCTATTATGAGGGATACTTACGTAAACGTAAATGGTCATGGTAAAACAAAGATTACTCATGCATATGCATATGGTGGTCCTCTACTTGCCATAAGAACTCTTAATGAGAATTTTGATATGGACATTAGAAATTATGTGACGGTAGATTTTTTTAATCTTGAGAAAATCATAGATGCTATTGGCGGAGTAACTGTTGATGTTCAAAACAATGAAGTTGGTTTAATAAACAGCTATATGAATGAAACAGCTGGAATTCAAAATAAATCAATATCTAGAATTTCAGGTTCGGGATCACAGAATTTAAACGGAATGCAGGCTGTTGCATATACTCGAATACGTTATACTGCTGGAGACGATTTTGTGAGGACTGAAAGGCAAAGAACGGTACTGTCAGGTATGTTAACAGAGATTCAGTCGCTAGGAGTCAAGGAATTTCCAGCTGTTGTTTCGGAACTTTTACCACTGACGGAGACAAGCATGAATGCTATAGATATAATAAAGCTTGGTACAAAAGTGTTTACTTCAAATATAAAGACTTTGGATCAGGCTAGATTCCCAATAGATGGATTCTGGGAAGGGCAAACGATAGATAAGGTATGGTATTTGGTTGCTAAGATGGATGCTACTATAGATCAGCTTCATAAATACATTTACGAAGACATAAAGCCAGGTAAATAAAAAAATCCTTACATAAGAGCTATTAGCTGTTGTAAGGATTTTTTCTTTTTTGAGTTTAGAATTTGATGTCATTTTAATTGTTTTTATGTCTTATTAATGCGTGACTAATGACAATTCATAAGGATTATGGTAAAATTAGGTGTAAAAACATCGTAAGGGGGACCGTAATATGAGAAATAATATTGCTAAGGCTTTTGCAGTAATTTTAGTAATCGCATTAATCTATTTAATTGGTTATGGTATATACAGAGACAAGGTGATAAGTAGAAGAGCAACAGAATCCATATCAGAACAAAAGTTAGTTGAAGTTGATACTGAAGTAATTAATAATAAAACACTTAAATATAAAGATAAAAATTGGATGGCTATAGGTGATGAGATAACTTATAGAAATCAATATCAAGAATATGTTGTGGAAGCTTGTGAGTTTGATAACGCTTTAACTACTGCTGATCCTGGAATAACACTTCATTTAATGGATGACAAAGTCACAAAAGAACTATTAAAGGATATTGATGTTGTGACCGTGTTTGCTGGGGTTAATGATTTTAGTGGGGGTAGACCTCTTGGAACTATTGATGACTCAACGCTTATGGATACTTTTTATAGTGATATGAAGGCTGTTATAGAAAATTTAAAAGCAATCAAGCCTGAGATGGAAATTGTATTTATTACGACCCCTTATGTTGGGAGAGATGGTTTTGGATTTACAATAAATAACGTGGGGAAAACACTTGATGATTACACAAAGGCTATGAATGAGGTATGCGCATCATATGATATACCAGTTTTAGATTTGTATAAGAGTAGCGGGATTGATGAGAATAATTTATTGGATTATTCGGATGATTCGGCCCATCCAAACGAAGCTGGCATGGAGCTTATAGGGAAGCAGATTGGAGAGTTTATAAATAAACTGTAATGCACACCTTTAATTAAATTGCATATTATAAGGATGAATGTTTTTTAATTATAGGAGATGATAAAATGTGCGGTATTGCAGGGTGGGTTGATTTATATGCTAATATTTATAATGAACGTGAAATTTTATATAAAATGACGGATACCTTGAAAAAAAGAGGGCCAGATGATACTGGATTTTATTTTTCAAAGCATGCGAATTTAGGTCATAGACGTCTAGTGGTTGTGGATCCGAGTGGTGGAGCGCAGCCTATGACAAGAAAAATAGGGGATAATACCTATACTATAGTTTATAATGGTGAATTATATAATACAGAGGAAGTTCGGAAAACATTAATAGATAATGGATTTAGTTTTTCTTCCTATTCTGATACTGAGGTGCTTTTAGTAGCCTATATCTTCTGGGGTGAAGAGTGCGTCAAGCATATAAACGGAATTTATGCTTTTGGAGTTTGGAGTGAAAATCAGCAGAAACTATTTTTAGCAAGGGATCCGCTAGGAGTTAAGCCTCTTTTTTATACAATCAAAGATAATTCACTAATCTTTGGTTCAGAAATAAAGACTCTTTTAGCTCATCCAAAGGTGCAGGCAATTGTTGATAAAAAAGGTTTAACTGAGCTATTTGGTTTTGGGCCTGCAAGACCACTTGGTAGTGGTATCTTTAAAAATATAAGTGAACTGCCACCTGCTTTTATCTTAAGCTATGATAAAGATGGCTTTAAAACAAAGGAGTACTGGAAACTTAATGCAAAAGGGCATGATGAGAACTTATCTACAACTACTGAGCACCTACGTCACCTCTTGGTGGATTCAATTGAAAGACAACTAGTTGCAGATGTACCTGTATGTACTTTTTTATCAGGTGGGCTTGATTCGAGTATTATTTCAGCAGTAGCTTCTTCTTATTTTAAGAGAAATAATATGAGTAATTTAAATACCTATTCTATAGATTATGCTGAGAATAAACAGTATTTTAAACCTACAGAGTTCCAACCAAATACTGATGCTGACTGGATATATAAGATGGTGAATTATATTGGATCAGATCATCACAATATAATAATTGATACCCCTGAACTTGCATCAGCACTTAAGGATGCGGTTATTTCTAATGATTTACCAGGGATGGCGGATGTGGATTCTTCATTATATCTATTTTGCAAGGAAGTAAGAAAAAATTCAACTGTGGCGCTTTCAGGTGAATGTGCTGATGAACTCTTTGGAGGATACCCTTGGTTTAGACGTGAGGAAGATATAAATGCAACTACTTTTCCTTGGTCAAAGGCGGTAAGTGATAGAAAAAGTATACTATCTAAAGATCTTCAAAGTCTACCAATAGAGGAATATGTTCAGGCTAAATATGATGAAAGCGTATCACAGGTTCCAAAACTTAAGGGTGAAAGTCAAAGAGAGCATAGAATGAGGGAATTATTCTATTTAAATATAAAGTGGTTTATGATAACCCTACTTACAAGAAAAGATAGAATGAGTATGGCT
>JANZQE010000190.1:0-5440 GCA_038040705.1 Clostridium sp.
GCGGAAATTAAAATTATATCATCATTAAATAATGCTTTTAATCTAGATATAGCTCGTAATGCCATTATAGGCACAGAAAAACTCGTGTCTTCTAAATGATTTTTGTAATATAAAAGTACATTATTAAAATCATCATCTTCATAATAATTATTACCCTCAATTTGCTTGTCTGTATAAAAATAGTCCAAACCGGCCAATATAGATTTATCCGTTGGGTTAGGTTTTACCTCTGGAGATGTAACTGTAATCAGCCCTTCATAAATTTCTCCCTTATTCACATAAAATGTATCTTGAGGAAGACTGTCAAAGGTATAGTTAGCAATTAAAATCAATGGATTTTTAAGATTTCCACCGGATAAAATCTCTCCACTGTGTCTTAACTTAAGCTTGTCATCTTTAGATATATCAAAAGTTGCACAGTCTAGTATTCCACAATCAAAATAGGGCTTTAAAAAGCTATGATTCTGCCAATATTCAATATTCTTTTCAGAAAAATCAGTTACTATATATTTAAATTTCAGCCCTTTGAGGGAAGAATTTTCAATTAGGTGTAAAAATCTTTTAAGAAAGGTATAAGTAAACCTGCCTACTCCTGAAGCAAGCTCCATTATGTATAAAGTCGAGTTTTTATCTATATCCGTCCTTGTAACATAGTCCCTACAGTACCCGAATATAGTTTTAGCATATAAATTTGCTATATAAGGATTTGTGGTTATATATTGAGGTACAATACCCTTAGTCCAAGCCTCTGGGCCTTGGTTTGCAAAGAAATCTTTCTGTAGCCCCCATAACATGGACTCTGATAATTGGCTTTCAGCTTCAAGTATAACTGCCGTGTTTGTCAATTCATCTCCCCCTAATTCTTATCTTTCTTTTCCATCTTTATATTTGAAAGTTTCTCATAAAATTTCACAATAGAAGTGTGGTCATCTAATTCAAGTCCATCAACCCTTAAAGATTGCATAATCTCCATTACATCTGTAGTGAGTGGCAATATTGAACCTACCTCGTGTCCTGATTCTATGGCATTTTCAAGATCCTTTATATGTAACTTAACTTTAAACCCTGGATTAAAATCACGATTTATCATTTTTGGAAATTTGTTATCTAAAACATTGCTTCCTGCACTTCCGCCTCTTATAGCCTTATAAACCTTTTCAGGATCAACTCCAGCTTTAGTAGCAAAAACAAGTGCTTCAGACATAGCTGATATATTGATTGCAACAATCATGTTATTTGCAAGCTTCGTAATCTGTCCTGCTCCGTTTTCACCTATAAGCGTAACAGATGATCCCATAGCCTTAAATATATCTATGCACTCATCAAAATCCTCCTGTTTTCCACCTACCATAATAGCTAATGTGCCTTTAATTGCACCTATATCTCCCCCACTAACAGGAGCATCCATCATACGAATGCCACTTTCTAAAAGCTTTAGCGCAATTCTCTTAGTGACCATAGGAGAAATAGAACTCATGTCAATGACAATTGAGCCTTCTCTGGCACCTTCAATTACGCCATTTTTTTCTAACAGCACCTCGTAAACCTGAGGTGAATCAGGAACCATTGTTATAATAACATTAGTCTTTTGTGCAACTTCCTTTGGCGAAAATGCCTGCTCTGCCCCCTCCATTACTAGCTCTTTCAAATTATTATTTTCGTTGTGATTATATACAACCAGTTCATAACCAGCTTTCATGAGGTTCCTAATCATAGGTGTACCCGTAATTCCAATTCCTATAAAACCAATTTTTCGTTTCATAATGTACTCCTTTTCATCTTTAATATTATTTTGTTTTTATATAATTATACCATGTATTACCTTATATAAAAAACGTATAACAATTTATATGTAATTATGTTGTATTTGTATAATTATATTCAAATACTGTATAATTATATTCAAATACTGTATAATTGAATTAAAATAATAGATTTAACTTAAGGGAAGTGGATTTACATGTTAGATATTTTAATAAAAAACGGAAACATTGTAGACGGTACAGGTAATTCATCTTATCAGGGGGATTTAGGAATAAGAGATGGAAAGATAGTTGAAATTAAAAATAATATAGATGAAGAAGCTTTAGATATTATTGATGCCAACGGCCTAATAGTTTCACCAGGGTTCATTGATGTCCACAGCCATAATGATTTAGTACCTTTCATGGAAGAGAACATTCAAAATTCAAAGCTTATGCAAGGTGTAACAACAGAGCTTGTAGGACAATGTGGTTTAGGCGTTGTTCCTTGTATTGAAGATGAAAATAACCTATGGAAAAACTATATAAGAGGAGTCGTTGGTGATCCAGGATTCAAATGGAATTTTTCTAGTATGTATGACTATACTAATGAAATATCTAAAAAAGGATTGAAAAATAATTATACAGCTTTAATTTCGCATGGAGCAATTAGGACAAGTGTTATGGGCTTTGATAGTAGAATACCAACTAAAGAAGAAATTCACGCCATGTGTGAAATAGCAAACAGTGCTATGAAGTCTGGTGCTTTTGGCATGTCTATAGGCCTTCAATATTTGCCTGCAATTTTCAGCACAAAAGAAGAGCTAATAGATATTTGCACAGTAATAGCAAAATATGATGGGATTGTTATGGTTCATCTTAGAAATCATGACGATACTATAACAAATGCGCTAGAGGAAATGATTTATATAGCACAGCAGTCTAAGGTACGTCTTCACATATCACACCTAAGGTCTTATAACTCAAAATATTTGGGGTGCGACGCTAAAAAGCTTATAAGTTACATAGAAAGTGCAGTAACTAAAGGAATAAAAATAACCTTTGATGAGCATTTATATTTATCAGGAAGCACTCTTATGACTCAACTTTTACCACCTTGGGTTACTGCTGGGGGAAGTTTGGAAATGGTTAAAAGGCTTCAAGATAGCGAGATGGTTGCAACTCTTAAAGAAGAGCTTAAAAGTCATAAAACTCACTACGCAGGATGGGACAATTACAGCTTAATTACTGGCTGGGATGGAATACTTATAACATCTGTAAAAGAAAATATAGATTTAAAATATGTTGGAAAGACTGTAGGTGCCATTGCTAAAGAACTAGGTATTGAGGCAGTGGATTTTGCATTACAACTTCTTATTACAGAAAAGTTTGGAGTAGGGGTAGTAACACTAGATGTATTTTCAGAAGAGGATACCATTAAGCTAATAAATCATCCACTGCAAATGGTAGGCTCAGATAGTATACCAGCTGGGAATCCACATCCAAGGCTTTATGGAAACTTCCCTCTTTTTATAGGTAAATTTGTGAGAGATAAAAATGCCCTTACTATTGAGAACGCTATTTATAAGATATCATATTTGCCTGCAAAAACTTTAGGTCTTAAAGATATAGGCGAAATAGCTATTGGGAAAACTGCGGATATAGTTTTATTTGATTTAAATGAAATTGAGGGTTTTGAAGATTACTTTAATCCAACTAAAGCCCCTGTGGGAGTTAAATACGTAGTGCTAAGTGGTAATGTTGCAGTAAAGGATAGCATGGTTTGTAATAATAGTTATGGAAAAATAATAAGGAGTAGATTAAAATGTATGATGTAATTATTATAGGTGCTGGAGTAATAGGTGCCTCTATAGCAAGAGACCTTTCAAGATATAATTTAAAAGTAGCACTCTTAGAAAAAGAAGATGATGTAACTACTGGGGCGTCAAAAGCCAACAGTGGCATAGTTCATGGAGGATATGCTGCTAAATACGGTACACTTAAAGGGCAATTATGTGCAAAAGGTAACAAAATGTTTCAAAAGCTTGAAGGAGAACTAAATTTTGGATATAGGCAAACAGGAGCTTTGGTCATCGGGTTTAATGAAGAAGATGAAAAAAGTATTACTGTACTATATGAAAATGGTTTAAAAATCGGATGTAATGATTTAGAAATCATAAGAGGAGACAAGCTACACCAAATAGAACCCTACTTAAATAGCGCAGTAACTGTAGCACTTTACGCTAAAAGCGTAGGAGTTACCTCACCCTATGAGCTAACCATCGCATTAACAGAAAATGCTATCACAAATGGTGTAGAGCTTAAGCTTTCAAGTGAAGTTATATCTATAGAAAAGCTAAAAGAAAAATTTATTGTACATACTAATAAGGAGCAAATTGAAGCTAGATACATAATAAATTCTGCTGGTCTTTACAGTGATAACGTAGCTTCTATGGTAGGAATTAATGATTTTAAAATAATGCCTAAAAGAGGTCAATATATTCTGCTAGGAAAAGATCAAGCTCACCTTGTAAATAGCGTTATTTTTCAAGTTCCTACAGCTATCGGTAAAGGAATATTAGTGACTACAACCTATCATGGAAACTTCATGATAGGACCTAATGCGGAAGAAATCAGCGGTAGAGATGATTTGTCAACAACAGCTGAAACTCTAAAATATGTCATAGAAACAGCTAGAAAATCAATACCAGATTTCAATATAAAAAAATCATTAACCACTTTTTCAGGTATAAGAGCTACAACTAACACGGGTGATTTTATAATTGAGGAGAGTACCGTTAAAAGATTCATAAATGTTGCTGGTATAGATTCCCCAGGACTTACATCATCTCCCGCAATAGCGGAAATGGTAATTGGTATACTTAAAACTTCAGGTCTAAATCTTGTGGATAAGAACAATTTCACCCCTTATAGAAAAGGCATAATAATTAAGAAAGATATTGATTTTCACGGAAAAATTGATGATAGTGATCCAACCAAAAATATAATATGCCGATGTGAGCAGGTAACGGAGTCAGAAATCGTAGATGCCATTCATAGAAATATACCAATCGCCTCTACAGACGCTATTAAAAGACGTACAAGAGCAGGAATGGGTCCTTGTCAAGGAAGCTTTTGCAGCGCAAGGGTTAAGTCTATAATAGCAAGAGAACTTAATATTAATGAAGATAAAGTTACAGTAAGAGGAAACAATAATTCTAAATCACCTGTTAGAGTGGAAATAGGTTTAATTAGAAAATTCAAATAGCATAAAACAAACTGAAAAGTGCTTATCATCTTTCAGTTTGTTTTATGCTATTCATATAAATAATTCTGGTTCGCGTCGATATGCATACTGAACTTCTAATTCCTGTTTATGTCTTAAATAGTCTATATCATCATAATACTTTGCATTAGTTGGGCATTTTTTAATACAAGCCCCACATTTAATACAAATTCCATTTAATTTAGATACATCTTCAAAATCAATGGAATCCATAGGACAAATACTTACGCAAAGTTTACAATCATTACAATTGCTATTTGTTCTTGGCGTAACCCTTCTAATATCAACAGTTATCCCCTCTTTAGTCACAGGCTTATAATATTTTCTATAAGGCTTGTTTCCTTTTACAGTTACAGCTTGATCTTTATCTTGAGTTGTAATTTTTTTGTATATTTGATTTGCAAAGTCACAT
>JANZQE010000191.1:0-3249 GCA_038040705.1 Clostridium sp.
TCGGATGCAGTTGAAACAGTAACACCACCAGCTATTACGAATACAACTAATACTTTAGATGAAAATCAAACTTCAAAAAATCAAATAAAAAGAGAGGGTTTATCTGAAAAGCAAAAGTTTGTTGGTGAACTGAACATGAAAAGTTATGCGTCTGAAATGGGGGCGGTAGCAGATTCTGCTAGAGTGAATAATAGAAATTATAAGTCGTTGGTGCTTGCTAACTCTAGTGATCTAACGCCAAAAACATTATCGAATATCTCACGTCACTCTGCTAACGCGGGAAATGTAGCTGCAAACGAAGCTAGAGTTGCTGCAGGTATACCTATAGTAGAAAGGACTACCGGGACTTATGATCGATTGGGTGGATCCATACAGCGTGGAGACAGCGACGTTCCAGTAAACCAATATTGGACGAGTGGTGGAAAGGTAGACAGATCAAGAACAACGATGTTACCTAATGAAAAAGCAACATTTAAAAGAAAAGCACCGTTATATATTCCAAATAGCAATTAATACTTCAAAAAGTTGAAAAAGATAATTCAATGGCTTACAGGTGGCGTTATCAAAGAAGTTGGTAACGTCATTGATAAGCTTACTACCACGGAAGAAGAAAAACTGCTGATTAAAAAGCAAATCCAAGAAATAATGGAGAAAGCTAATAATGATGCGGAGGCCCAAATAACAAGGCGGTGGGAAAGCGATATGAAAAGTGATTCATGGCTTTCTAAAAACACTAGACCTATGGCTTTAATATTTTTATCTTTTATGGCTATAGCCTTTATATGGGTTGATAGTCATCATGAAATATCTTTCACTGTAGAGCAAGAATGGATTGGATTATTAAAACAGTTACTTACAACTGTTTATATAGCTTATTTTGGATCACGAGGCGTGGAAAAATTCAAATCTATAAGTAATAATAAATAGTAAGAGTATTAATTAAATTAAATCAAATTAAATGAAAAAAACAATATTAATATTGTTTGTGTTATTTAGCAGCTTTTTATGTGCACAGACTGAAACATTATTGCTAGAGGGTGAATGGGAATCAAGCGACACTTCCTACAACTGTATTATAACGGTTGGTAATCATAATGAACTTGATAGAGTTAAAACTATTCATAATGTTAGTTATAAAGAAAACATGGTTTTAGTAGAGAAAATAAAGTTTCAAGATAGGTACAAAGTTATAACAACTCACACAAATGAAGCAAACGGACATACAGTTGAATCGACGTATGTTTTAAATGGCCCAAACACTTTACATAGAAAGTTTAGAGGAGATTCAAACATGCATATAATATATGCTAGAGTATATAAACAATTAAATTAAATTAAGATGGCAAAAGTAAAAGAAGTAAAAGAAGTTAAAAAAGTAAGTGCAGAAGAGTTAAAAGTTATTCAAGACCAGCAAAAAAACTATCAACAAATAGTGGAGCAGTTAGGTTTAGCTGATGTTAGAAAACATGCTTTGTTAGCACAGTTAGATTCGTTAGTTCCAAAGATTGAAGAAACTAAAAAAGCTCTTGAAGGTAAATATGGAAACATAAATATCAACGTATCAGATGGCGCTTTCGATGAAATAAAATCTGAGGAATAATGGACAGTGTAATAAGAAAGATAAGTATAGGTTCGGACTATAAAAACGACGCTATGCACTATTCAGTTGGACAGATTGTCTATGGTGGTCATGAAATCGCTTATATAACATATGACCTAGAAAGTAATTCTTATAACATACATATTAAAAAAAACAATGAGGTATTGCCATGGAAGAGATTTAACTCCAACATGGCTATATCTATTGAGTATGATTTAGAATATTAATGAAAAGTGTTTATGACTTTATAATTGAACCGTTAGGTGAAACTTATAATAATAAAAAAAACGTAGCTGGTAAAGAGCTAGTGTTAAATACTAAAATAGAGAACTACAAGTTTATAAACAATGTAGCAAAAGTATTAGAAACACCCTTAGCTTATGATACACCTATAAATAAAGGTGATTTAATATTAATACATCATAACGTTTTTAGAACTTTTTATGACGTAAAAGGTATAAAGAAAAAATCTAGATCTTACTTTAAAGATGATAGTTATTTCTGTGCTTTAGACCAAATATATCTTTATAACCCTGGTGATAAATGGAGATCAGTAAACGATAGGTGCTTTATAAAACCCTTAGAATCTAAAGACTCACTAAGAACAGATAAAGAGCAAAAGCTTGTTGGTATATTGAAAATAGGTAATAGCTCCTTAGAAGAGCTAGGAATAAACGAGGGAGACTGCGTTGGGTATACTCCTTACGGAGAATATGATTTTGTGGTAAATGAAGAGCGTTTATATTGTATGAAATCAAATGATATTGTAATTAAATATGGAAGTAAAGAAAACCAAACAGAATATAATCCAAGCTGGGCAAATAGCGGTTGAAGAGTTAATCAAAGTCGCTAAAGAGCCCATTATAGATTTTGGCCCTGACATATCTGCAGATAGATTAAAAAATGCTGCAGCTACAAAAAAGCTAGCTATATTCGATGCGTTCGAGATATTGCAAAGAATTCAAGAAGAGGAAAATATTATAAACGAAATACCTAAAGAGGCTAAAGAGGAAAAGTCTTTTAAAGGTTTTGCTGAAGGAAGATCTAAGAAATAATGTATCAACAAGATCTATATAGAGTATTAAAAAACCACGTTAAACCTAAGATTCTTAAACGAATGAATAGGTATAATAAGTGGGAGTATGGATATAACGAAGACCACGATATGGTGGTTATATCTAAGACGGGCAAGGTAGGTGAGATATATGAAATTCAAAACCTCAAAATAGCATTACCAGAAAAACCTGAAATTGTTGAAACTTTAGGCAATAACAAGTGGGAAAGAAAACAATTACCAGTAGCCTTTAAAAAAATAAAAACAATATTTGATTGGGAAGATTATCCATCTGATTTTAAAGAACAATGGTATGATTACATCGATAAAGAATTTACTTACAGGGAAGAGGGTTTTTGGTTTATTAATAAAAACAATCCTACCTATATTACTGGCACTCACTATATGTACTTGCAGTGGTCCAAGATTGATGTTGGGAAACCAGATTTTAGAGAAGCAAACAGATTATTCTTTATCTTTTGGGAAGCTACAAAAGCAGATGACAGATGCTATGGAATGTGCTACCTTAAAAACCGTCGATCAGGGTTTTCATTTATGTCCTCAGCCGAAGCAGTCAATCTTGCTACAATGTCTA
>JANZQE010000192.1:0-6886 GCA_038040705.1 Clostridium sp.
TTGCCCACCTGATAACTCTGAAGGAAGATGATTTTTCCTCTCGCTTAGTCCGAGTACTTTTATAAGCTCTTCTAAATATATTTTATCCACCTTATCATTATCAAGTAATGCCGGAAGAGCTATATTTTCTTCTACATCTAATATAGGTAGCAAATTATAAAATTGAAATACAAAACCTATTTTTCTTCTTCTAAACACTGCAAGTTTTTCTTCCTTGTAATCATAAATGCTTTCCCCATCAATGATTACATTACCATCTGAAGGCCTATCGAGTCCTCCCAGTAAATGAAGAAGTGTACTTTTCCCAGAACCTGATGCTCCCACTATTGCTACAAACTCACCCTTATCTACTGATAAATTTATATTTTTAAGTGCTTCTACCTTATTTTCTCCTTTACCATAAGTTTTATTTAAATTTTCAACCTTTAAAACTTCCATTTATATCTCCCCTTTTCTTGTTTTCTCATCACTATAAACATATTATACTGCTGGCGCCGCTCACACTCCATATCGCTAGGCTTACAAATACAAAAGGTTATCTTACAGTTTTGTAAGATAACCTAATAGGAATTGCCCCATAACTCTATATAAATTTTTCATTAAATATACTAGTTAAATTTAAACCTTCTACTTTTTCCTTTATTTTATCTATATCTAAGATATAAAGTCCTAACTCCTGCATTCTTTTAAAATACTCTGCTCCCGAAAATGTATATCTATTTATCCTTCCTTCTTTAGTTTTTATTTTTTCGTTAGCATATGCTATCATATCTCCAACAGCTAGTGTTCTTGGTAATATCAAAAGTGGCAATTCCAGATAATTTCTTACTGCATTTTGACCAGCTAAAGCTCCTGTTATCATTGCTTCTGCGTGACCTATAAATAAACCAGCCTTTTCACCTGCGCAGAACAGATTATCAACACCTACAACCTTCATATCATCTGTCCTTGGGGCTATAGATACATATCTTATGGAGTTTCCCATTCCCCCTGCATATGGATCTGTATATCTTGCATTTTCTAATCCTTTTATTTTTCTTAATTTTTCTAATGGATAATATGGAGTCATAAGTTTTACATCCCCTGTATCTATTAGAATTACATTTTCAGCAAACTCTTTTAGTGCATACTGCTGACATACCTTTAGTTTAAGTTTGTCTAAATTTATATCCTCCTTTGGAACTTGTATAACGACCACACCTGCTTCATCTAGCGTCTTTACAATGTCTGCCGATAAAGAACCTTTAGCTAGTTTACAAGAGCCACTGAAAGCACCATATCCTCCATCTTCTCTATCACCTTTTAAGTCTTCAATACCCGCTTTACTACTTATGCTTACCCTTCCACCAAAAGTTGGACATCTCAAAACACACATTACACATCCATTTCCATATTTAGTGCAGTTATTCATTGGCCCTGTTGAACCTGTAGTTTCTATAAATACATCTGCTTCCACATATTTCTTATCGGATAGATATATTCCTTTTATTTTGTTGTCTTCTAGTTTAATATCAACTACTCTTGCTATCATGTTTACTTCTATGTCCATATCTTTCAAATATTTTACCACTGCTGGTTCAATCTTGTTTGTATCACAAAGCCAAGCATTTTTATGCCCTGGAAAATCTATATTTTTATGCTTACTATTTTGATCGGTTAAATTAATTAATTCACCTGTGCCTAGCGCTATCATCTCTTCTGCCGCAGTATACCTTCCATTATTTCTCATTATTCCACCTACATTACCAAGACCTAAAAGCATATCTGTTCTTTCATATAACGCTACCTCTGCACCAGCTTTTTTAGCCGTGATTGCTGCGCTACAACCAGCCCATCCACCACCAATTACTATAACTTTCAAAATATTTACCCCCCTTACAATACATATATAGGTTTAGACTCCTTTAAATTCTATTGCAATAGGTGTATTATTATTACTCTTATCAAATTTTGAACTCTAAACAAAAAAGCATTTCATCTCCTATAATTGAAATTTAAGGCTATCACTTATTGTTAATTAAGTGATAGCCTTTCTTATTTACTTGTAAGTTATTTATGCAGTTTTAGTTATTTCTCTTTTTTTATCGTTGAAGACATCGACGTCTAACTCGCCCTCTTGTTTAGCTATTATAACCGTACAAATAGCATCTCCTGTTATGTTTACAACTGTTCTACCCATGTCTACCAATCTATCTATACCCATTATAAGTCCGATTCCTTCTAAGGGAAGACCTACAGATGCAAATACCATAGATAGCATTATTACGGAAGCACCTGGGACTCCAGCTGTACCAATAGATGCAATGGTTGAAGTTAAAACTACTGTTAGCATCATACTTATTGTAACTGGAATACCATATGCCTGAGCTACAAAGAATGTAGCTACACCCTGCATAATAGCAGTACCGTTCATATTAACTGTTGCCCCGAGTGGAATAGTAAAAGAAGCAATTCCCTTAGAGACTCCTAATTCTTTTTCACATACCTCTAAATTTACTGGTACCGTAGCATTACTACTAGCTGTAGAAAACCCTACAGACATAACCGGGAAGAATTTCTTGTAGAACTTCTTTAATGATAAGCCAGTAAAACTTTTTAAAAGAGTAGCATATCCTAATATTGCAATAAGTATTAGACCAATATATATTGTAATAATATATTTCATTAATGGGATCATAGCTGCATACCCTACAGTGGCAAAGGTTTTAGCTATAAGACCAAATACACCTACAGGCGCGAATTTCATAACTATTTCTACTAATTTCATTATTAAATCATTTAAGCTTTCAAGCAAACTAGTTAGTGGCTTACTTTTTTCACCTAATAGGGATAATCCTATACCAGTTAATACAGCGAATACAATAATTTGAAGCATGTTGCCTTCCGCCATAGCCAAAATCGGATTTTTAGGTACCATTTCATATAATGTTTGTACCAATGGTGTTTTGGTAGCAACTGTAGTTTCCACTGCTTTTGTCACTGTTAAATTAAGCCCCGCCCCTGGCTTTATAAGATAACCTAAACCTAATGCAATAGCAATTGATACTGCTGTAGTTGTCAAATAGAAAGCTACAGTCTTACCCCCAATCCTACCAAGTTTCTTTATATCACCCATACCAGCTGACCCATTTATCAAGGAAATAAATACTAGTGGAACTACAAGCATCATTATTCCTCTTAAAAAGAGTTGTCCTACTAATTCAAAAATACCATTTATTAAAATAGTGTCTTTAAAAACCCCGTTTGGAAGCTGAAAAACTAAAATTCCAGTTATTGCTCCAAGTACTAGCGCTAAAAGTATTTTCGTTGTCAAATTAATCTTTTGTTTACTCATACATAATCCTCCTTTGTATAGTATATTAGCTGGTTACGGAAAGCCACAACCAGCTAATAAATGTTTTTATATTCAATTAACTATATATTAATAAACCTATGAATACACAATTCCACACTATTGTTTACATTTAATTAATATAATAATCTATATTGCCATTAAATGTTTTGCTGCTATTCCTGGTTCAGTCATTGCTTTTGTATCTAGGATTTCATCAAGTTGTGATTTTGTTAGTATGCTTTCATTAAGCACAAGTTCAATTACTGATTCTCCCGTTGCAATAGCCTTATCTGCAATTTTAGCAGCTACCTTATAGCCTACATGAGGTACTATTGCTGTTATTATACCGACACTATTATCCACTAAACCTTTACACCTTTTCCTATTAGCAGTAATTCCCTCAATACAATTTTCTCTAAGAGTATTAACTCCATTCGCTAAAGTTTCTATAGATTCATACAATTTATAGAATATAACTGGTTCAAAAGCATTGAGTTCTAATTGTCCAGCTTCTGCTGCCATAGTAATGGTAACATCATTACCTATAATATTGAAAGACACTTGACTCATAACTTCTGGAATTACAGGATTTATCTTTCCTGGCATTATTGAAGAGCCATTTTGCTTTGCTGGAAGGTTTATTTCTCCAAAACCTGTTCTAGGACCTGAAGACATTAATCTTAAGTCATTTGATATCTTGGATAGACTTACAGCACAGACTTTAAGCGCTGATGAAACATCAACAAAAACATCTACATTTTGTGTCCCATCTACCAAGTCTTCTGCTTGATGTAAATCTAAATTTACAACTTTATTAATTGCTGGTACGACATTTTTAAAATACACTGTATCCACATTTATTCCTGTTCCTATGGCAGAAGCGCCCATATTTACACATTTCAGCCCCTCAGTGGCTTTTTCTAGCCTAGCGATATTTCTTTTTATTACTGATCTATATGCATTGAATTCTTGCCCTAATCTAATAGGTACAGCATCTTGCATTTGGGTTCTTCCCATTTTAATAACATCATCAAATTCCTCTGACTTTTCAAGAAGTACATCGCTCAGCTTTTTTAGTTCCGCTAAAGTTCTTGGCATAAGCTTTAGAGCTGCCATCTTGCCCGCTGTTGGGAATACATCATTTGTAGATTGCCCCATGTTCACATGATCATTAGGATGAACTTTGTCATAAGCGCCTAGTTTACCACCCAATATTTCATTTGCTCTATTAGCAATTACTTCATTTGCATTCATATTTCCCGATGTACCTGCTCCACCTTGTATTGAATCAATTATAAATTGATCATGTAATTTACCATCTATTATTTCATCAGATGCTTGTACTATGGCATCCATAATCTTTTTATTCATAAGTCCCGCTTCATTATTTGCAATAGCAGTTGCTTTTTTCACTTGAGCAAGACTAACTATTAATTCCTTGTGCATCTTTTTACCTGTAATATTAAAGTTTTCTGCTGCTCTTAGTGATTGAACTCCGTAATATGCTTCTATAGGTACATTTTTAGAGCCACAAGAATCGCTTTCCACCCTAAAGTTTTGCAATATTTTATTCATAATTATTCCTCCTTATTTACTATATTATACTAATAATACCACTTTAAAAAACTTTGTCAAATTTTTATCAATGTTGAAAAGTATAATTATTAAAATAAAGAAACAAGTTAGAAATCGGATTATTTCTATATATTTAGCTATATTAGGCGTTTTGGAGCATATATAAAGGTAAAGACCTCTTTAATATGTGTTTGCATCATAGCATGCAGTTTACTCGATTATGTTTTTTTAATATTCTGATTATTGCAATGTTTACGTTAATATGACTTTTATGTTTTGGTGGATTACTTGCAAATATAAAAAAAAAGCACCTCAAAGCTACCAGTATATTACTATAGTTAGCTTCTTGGTACTAGCATTTATTTGGTATAAAAATACATAAATCAAAGCAATGAATGAATTAACGTTTTGATATTTCATTTTGTAACTGTTTACAATTCTAATTCAATAATTATTTTTTAAATTTAAATTTTTTTCTACTACTCTAATTCCCACCCTTTACCGACATCTACCCACTTTTTATTCTGAGAATACTTATCAAGCTCCTCGCATGTTAGTTTAATCGCTGAATTACTGCTTCCACAGGCAGGATAAACAGTTTCAAATCTCTTAAGCGATTCATCCAAAAATACGGGCACATCATTTTCTAGGCCAAAGGGGCATACTCCACCTACTGCATGTCCTGTGTACTCAAGTGTTTCATCTGGTGACATCATCTTTGCTTTAAAACCAAATTCATCCTTAAATTTCCTGTTATCTGTCTTTGCATCTCCTGCCGTAACTATTAACATGGCGCCGTCTCCATCTTTAAAACAGATAGTTTTAGCAATCCTTGCTCCCTCAACACCTAGCGCCTGTGCTGCAAGTTCAACCGTTGCACTGGAGGTTTCAAACTCTAAAATTTCTTTATCCTTACCCCATTTTTTAAAATACTCTTGCACTTTATCTATAGCCATATTTATCATCCTTTCTTTAATATCTATTGTACTTTCAGTTTGGTTATATCCTATATGATAACATATATTTTAATTATTAAACAATATAGCAAATTTTATAACATTTAGGCGCAATAATATTATTAATATTTAACATCACACATTGAAGAAGATTTTAATATTTATATTGATTTATTTATATTTATTATATATAATAAATTAAATCAAACTATTCCTATTGACATAGTAATATACTGTTATAGTTATGCTTTTAGCTATCTGCTTTAGAAATATATAATCTTTAATAAGAGAGGATGATTATAAATGAAAAAAATATATATTATTCATGAAAACAACGAGTGGGTAGTTCCACTAAGAAAGGAACTTGAGGCACTAAACTTACCCTACACTGAATGGCATCTTGACAGAGGAGTTTTAGATTTGAGTAAAACACCTCCTGAAGGAGTCTTCTATAACCGCATGAGTGCATCCTCACATACCCGCGAACATCGCTTTGCCGCAGAGTATACAGCAGCAGTTTTGTCATGGCTTGAAGCACATGGTAGGAAAGTGATTAATAATAGCCGTGCACTTCAACTAGAAGTAAGCAAGGTAGGCCAAGACACAGCTTTATATGCACATGGAATACTAACACCAAGAACTGTTGCTACAGTTGGCATAGATGAAATAATTGAAGCTGCTAAAACATTTGACGGTGCTTTTATAACAAAACATAACCGTGGCGGAAAAGGTCTTGGTGTTCAGAAGTTTGAAAATGTAAATGCACTAAAAGAGTATATCAACAGTGCAGATTTTGAGGAGCCGGTGGATGGAATAACTCTTGTTCAAGAATATATATCTTCCCCTGTGCCTTATATAACAAGGTGTGAATTTATAGGCGGAAAATATTATTACGCGGTACAGGTTAATACATCAGATGGATTCCAGTTATGTCCTGCTGATTCCTGCAGCATTGGAGATTCATTCTGCCCAACTTCTGAATTAGCAACTTCGAAATTCACCGTACTGGAAGGGTTCACGG